>JAQXIE010000112.1 GCA_029007645.1 Bacteroidales bacterium | reverse complement strand
ATCTCCTCTTCGCGTTTCTTCTTCTGGTCGTCGGTCAGGAACACCATGTCGGATTCGTAGTTCTTATACATGTTCTCGGCCTCTTTGGACAGTTCGTTGACTTCCTTCTGCCAACGCTGTGAGATCTGGTTGAGCTGCTCGTTGGCCATTTCGTAGGCGGGGACATTGCGCAGGATGTACTGCATGTCGACGAGAGCGAATTTCTGAGCGGATGCACCGCATGCCATAGCGGCTATGAAACAGATTGTCAATAAAAGCTTCTTCATAATCTACAGAGTTTTATGATATTGACGTCTGAGGCGTAAATAAGTTTAAAGGGTTAAGATAAATTAGAATTCAAATTAGAATTCCTGACCGAGCACGAAGTGCACCTGCGAGCCTCCGCGACGTCCCCAGACCTTGTCGAAACCGTAAGCCCAGTCGATGCCGAGGAAGCCGAGCACCGAGAGGTAAATACGGGCGCCGACGCCGGCGGAACGTTTCAGGTTGAAGGGCGAGAAATCCTTGACCGAAGTCCAGCAGTTACCGGCCTCGGCGAAAGCCAGGGCGTAGATGGTGGAGTTTGGCTGGAGCAGGAAGGGGAAACGTAGTTCGAACGAGAATTTGCCGTAGGCGTAACCTTCGTAATAGTTCGGGGTGAACTGGCCGTTCTCGTAACCGCGGAGGCCGATGGTCTCGGTGGCATAGGAGTAAGATCCGGTCATGCCGTCGCCGCCGAAGTAGAAGGTCTCGAACGGAGTCTTGAGGTATTTGTTCCATGAACCGATCAGACCGAAGTCGGCGCGGGTCATGAGGACGAGGGTCCATTTGCCGTCGGGATCGGTGAGCGGGGTGAACGTACGGGCCTTGAAGCGGAGTTTCCAGTACTCGATCCAGCGGTACATCTGTCGGGTTGCGTGGTCGCGCTGTTCGGACGAGAGCTTGGTGTCGGCGGCCTGTTCGGAGAGCGACTTCCAGTCGCGTTTGCCGAAGAGGCTTGCCGGGGGCGTCATGGTGAACTCGAGGCTGAACTGCGAGCCGCGACGGGTATAGATGGGGTTGTCGATGCTGGCGCGGCTCAGATTGAGGCCGAGGGTCAGCGAGTTGGATGTTCCGTTGTGGAATTTATAGCTGAGGTAGTCCCAGTTCTTCAGATAGTACCAGCGGTAGGAGAGCACGGCCTGGAGCTGGAAGAGGTCGTCGGGCCAGGAAAGGCGCGTACCGATACCGAGGTTTACGCCGGCTGTCTGGAGCACCTTGTTGGGGTCGTAGGCGTTCTGGTAGGCGTAGTTGGAGTAGTTGGTGTTGTAGCTGTACTGGTAATAGAGCGCGTTCTGATAGGCATTGCTCCAGGCGTTGTTGTAGAACGCGGAGTTGATGCCGGTCATGCGCGAGAAGTCGGCCGAAAGGGAGAGCGAGTTTGGCCGGCTGCCGCCGATCCAGGGATCGAAGAACGATATGGAGTAGCTCTGATAGTACTTGGCGTTGGTCTGGGCCGAGATGGAGAAAGTCTGGCCGTCGCCGCGCGGGATGATGCCGCGGTAGGACGACGGGTTGAAGAGGTTCTTCATCGAGAAGTTGGAGAACGATAGGGCGAGCTGACCGGTGATACCGGTCTGTCCCCAGCCGAATGACAGCTGAATCTTGTCGTTGGCCTTGGACTCGAGATTGAAGATGATGTCCACGGTACCGTCGTTCTCGTTGGGCTCGGGACGGATGTCCATGTTCTCGGGGTTGAAGTGGCCTCCGGCGGCGATTTCGCGTGCGGAACGCATCAGGTCGCTCTTGGAGAAGAGCTCGCCGGGCTTGACGCGGAGCTCGCGACGGATCACCTTCTCGTAGAGCTGGTCGTTACCGTTGATCACCACGCGGTTGATGCGGGCCTGCGGACCTTCGATCACTCTCATCTGCAGGGCGATGGAGTCGCCGTGAACAGATTCCTCGATGGGCACGAGGTTGAAGAAGAGGTAGCCGTTGTCGGTGTAGAGGCTCGACACGGCGTCCTCGTCGTCCTGCGTGCGCTTGTTGAGAAGCTTCTGGTTGTAGACGTCGCCGGGATACATGCCCAGCACCGCGTTGAGCGTCTCGGTGGGATAGACGGTGTTGCCAACCCAGGAGATGTCGGAGATGTAGTATTTGGGACCCTCCTCGACGTCGAGGTACACGTCGACGCGGTTGTCATTGTAGCGCGCCACCGAGTCCTTGAGAATCTTGGCATCGCGGTAGCCGAGTTCGTTGTATTTGTCGATGATGCGTTTCAGGTCGTCTTCGTAGTCCTGCTCCACAAACTTCTTCTGGCTGAATATCTTGAGAATGTCGTTGTTCTCGTTGGTCTTCTTCATGGCATTCTTGATCTTGCGGTCGGAGAGCACCTTGTTGCCTTCGATATATATCTTGTGGACCTTCACCTTGGTGTTGCGGTTGACATTGACGGTGACGATCGACTGGTTTTCCTTGCTGAGGTCGGGCTGCTGGTCGATAGTGACGTCAACGTTCTTGAAACCCTTCTTGCCGTAGTAGTCCTCGACTACCTGCTTCATACGGTTGATGATGTTGGGGGTGAGCTGCTGACCGGGGACCATGGCGAGTTTCTCGATCAGATCCTTTTTCTCACCGCCCTTAGTGCCGGCAAAGCGGAGTTCGGAGAGGCGGGGCTGCTGTTTGAGCGCGATTTCGAGCCATACCTTGTCACCGGCGATCTTGTCGACGTTGATCTGCACGGCCGAATAGAGGCCCTGTTTCCAGAAACGCTTCACGGCATCGGTGATTTCCTGGCCGGGGAGGTCGACCTTGTCACCCACCGACAGACCGGAGTATCCGATAATGATGTAGTCGTCGGTATTCTTTACTCCCGAGACACGGATGCCTGCGATCTCATACCGTTTGGGCATGGGGGAGTAAATCACCTCGGGGTTGTAGATGGTGTCGACGGGGGCTTGGGGCTGCAGTGGCAGCTCCAGTAGGTCGTCGGCATGCAGCGACCCGATGCCGAGGCATGACAGGGACAGGATGAGGAGAAGAGCAATATGATGTAGGTTCTTCATTTCTGCAAACTAAGAATCTGTTCGGACGTCATACCGAAACGACGTTCGCGGTTTTGATATTGTATTAACGCGTCGGCGAAGGCCTTTTCGTCGAAATCGGGCCAAAGGACGGGCGAAAAATATAGTTCGGAGTAAGCGATCTGCCAGAGGAGGAAGTTTGATATGCGCTGTTCGCCGCCGGTACGGATCAGCAGGTCGGGATCGGGGATGCCGGCAGTCACGAGGCGGGATTCGATCACGCTCTCGTCGATGTCGTCGGGGTCGAGACGGCCTTCACGAACATCGCGGGCAATCAGGCGTACGGCGCGGGTTATTTCCCAACGCGAGGAGTAGGAGAGACAGAGGTTGAGGTTGAGGCCGTTGCACGACTGGCACAGGTCGCGGCCCTCGAAGAGGTTTCGTCTGACGGACTCGGGGAGCCGGTCGATGTCGCCGAAAAGGCGGATGTGCACGTTGTTCTCGCGGAGCTCGGGGGCCTCGCGCAGAATGGTTTCGCCGATCAGGTTCATCAGCGTGTCGACTTCATCGGCGGGACGGTTCCAGTTTTCGGTCGAGAATGCGTATAGAGTAAGGTCGCGGACACCGAGGTCGGAAGCGAACCGGGTGATGCGGTTCACGGAATTGACCCCTTCGGAATGGCCGATCGATCGGTTCATGAGGCGCTGGCGCGCCCATCGGCCGTTGCCGTCCATGATGATGGCTACGTGGGCCGGAATGTGTTTCGGGTCGAGGCCTTCGGGTAGATTCAGTTCATCAATCTTCATGGTGTCAGCGTTTCTTGGGTTCGTTATAGTGGCAGACGGCGCACCGCTTGGAGAACTCGTAGCTGACGGAGAAAGTCAGCGTGGAGTACCAGTCGGTGTTCTTCATGAAAGAGCTGCGGATGCCGATGGGGTCGTTCAGGGCCGGACCGTCGATGCGGTCGGCGAACGTTTTCTTCATCAGGAACTCGAGGCCGAGATTCCAGCGCAGGGCGGGTTTGAATTTGAAGCCCACGCCCAAGGGGATGGTGAAGGCTGCGCCGAACTTGCTGTCGACCGTCCAGGCCGTGAGGCTGACACCGGCAACGATGTAAGGGGTCCAGCGCTTGAGCCGGCGGTAGGTCTCGCCCATGCCGTAATTGAAGAAATGGAATTCAACAGTCTCGCCCAGTTCGTAGAACAGGGTCGAGAACTTGTAGTTCTCATGCGAGGGGAATACGTCGGTCATCTGTGCGGAGTTGCCCCGGAGCTGGCCGATGTAGAAGTTGGTCTTGAAGTTGAACCGCGGATTGAGGATGTAGCGGAACAGCACCTCGGCGTCCCACGAGGGGTTCTTCCAGAGGTTTGAGTTGTTGGCGTCGCCCAGATATCCGGTCATGCCGACGCCGAGGCCGATATCGAAGCGATAATCTTCCTGGGCGTGGACTGCGGAGCGGCAGCACAGGGCCGCGAGCAGAATGAATATGACACGGATGGACTTCAAGGCGTTGTCAGATTATAGGGGTGAACGTGAGCCGGTTCAGCACACCGCGCCAGATGGTGTCGTAGCATTGGCTGTCGGGACCGGCGCCGCCGAAGAGGTAGATGTAGGGGCAGTCCCAGCGGATGTTGCCGTCCTGGTAGGACGAGCTGATGCGCTGCGGACCGGCCGGGGCCTTGAACATCCGGGTCCAGTTGTCGGACAGGGACGCCGACATGGGCGTTTCGGCCACGATGTTGTCGCAACCCCAGAACTGCGGCATCACGTCGGGTAGCTGCAGCAGCGAGCTGCCTTTCTGCCAGTTGACGCCGTTGTCGTAGGATATGTATACGGTGCGGTTGGCCGAGCCGTCGGCAAGCCGACCGCCCATCACCATCCATACCTTGAATTCCTCGAGGGTCGAGCCCGAGGCCGTGCGGCGATAATAATAATAAGGTACGAGCGAAGCGAGTTCCATCGCGGGGAAACCCGCGTCGGAGAGGCGGATCCATTCGGCGCCGTCGAAAGCCCAGGTGGCCGGCGACAGCGAACCGTCGGCTTCGCGGCCTCCCACGAAGAATGCCACGGGCGACAGGGTCCACTTGTTCTGAAGCGTCACGAAATTGGAATATCCGGAGGTCGGGAAATCCTGGGGAATGCTGACCACGTTGAGGTCGCCAAGCGGGTACTGTGTGAAGTATATCCCGGAGCCGGTGTCGGCGATGCCGACGATCGAGCCGACGTAGCTGCCGATGATCTGCGACCAGGTTTCGCCGGTGCCGGTCCAGTTGCCTGTCAGATCACCCTTGTAGAGAGTGCCGTTGTCAGCCAGGATATAGATGTCGGAGCCGGAGGCTGTGAGCGACTCGATGCGCGGCGTGAAGGGGAAAGTGGTCACCGTCTTGACCCATACGTTACGGAACAGGTCGTTGGACGTCGCCAGCGTGTAGGAGTTGTCTTTCTCGCGGATCAGGGAGAGAGTCTTGCCGTTTTCGAGAGCGACCGTTTTCTGCTCCAAGGGAGCGCCCAGGCGCGAGGGGAGGGTGGTCAGAGCGGCCTCGTCCCAGCGGAGGGAGTCGGCTTTCTGCCGGTGCACGTTGACCTTGATGTCGTAGGTGCGCTGATATGAGCCGCGTGCGAGCGTCAGAATGACGTTGCCGGTGAAATCGATCGAGTCGGTGGGGTTGGTGGCGTAATCAACGGAGCCGGTGCGTGTCTGGCCGCCGGTCATGGTGATGGTGGCGGACTCGACCGTGGAGTTGTATTTGATTACGGGGATCAGCTTGTCGATTTTGGTGCCGGGTGCCAGCGAGTCGGGATTGTAGATGACGCCGTTGTTGAGGTCGATGGCGAAATAAGCGGAATCGACGCCGACATTTTTATTGTCGTACTGAATCGAGAAGGCAGTGACGGCGAGGGAGCCGGGTTCGTAAACGGACTCGGTTTCCGACTTGGTGTTACAGCTGGCGAGGACGATGGCCAGGCAACTGTAGATCAAGGCTTTGGCATATGTGATAGAACGCATTCTATGTATGTGTCAGTAATGACTAAAAAGTTTCAACTTGCAAATTTAACATTTAAAATGGAAAAAACAGGAATTTTGAGGCAGTTAAGGCTGAAATTAAGATTTTTTTAGAATGCGACGGGGGCCGCAAGCTGAAGCTTGCTCCACGCGACAAACTGGGGCAAGCAAGCGTCGGGGGGCAAGCAAGCGTCGGGGCGGTAAGCCACAACAGATTAATATGACTCGGCGGGGGAGGGGAAGTCGGAGGATTTGACATCGGCCACGTAGGAGGCGAAGGCGTCGTGCATGGTGGTGGCCAGGTCGGCGTAGTGGCGCAGGAAGCGGGGCGAGAAGTCCTGGTTGATGCCCAGCATGTCGTGCATCACCAGCACCTGACCATCGGCCGGACCGGCGCCGATGCCGATAACGGGGATGGTGAGCTCGGCTGCCACCTTGGCGGTGAGCTCGGCGGGCACCTTCTCGATGACGATGGCAAAACAGCCAATCTCCTGAAGCATGCGGGCGTCCTCGATCAGTTTGGCGGCTTCGGCCTCCTCGCGGGCGCGGACCGTGTAGGTGCCGAACTTATTGATGCTCTGAGGCGTGAGGCCCAGATGTCCCATTACGGGGATGCCGGCGGAAAGGATACGCTCGATCGACTCGCGGATTTCGGAGCCGCCTTCGATCTTGACGGCCTCGGCATGGCTCTCCTTCATGATGCGGATGGCGGATGCAAGGGCTTCCATGGGGTTGCCCTGGTAGGAGCCGAAGGGCATGTCGACTACGACCAGCGCGCGTTTGGCGGCTTTGATGACGGACTTGGCATGGTAGATCATCTGGTCGAGGGTGATGGGGAGGGTGGTGACGTTGCCGGCCATTACATTGGAGGCGGAGTCGCCGACCAGGATTACGTCGATGCCGGAATTGTCGACGATCAGGGCTGAGGAATAGTCATATGCGGTGAGCATGGCGATTTTCTCGCCGCGCTGTTTCATCTCTGTGAGCCTGCGGGTAGTGACCTTGCGGGCGGAAGTGTTCTGAAGTTGCGTTGACATGATTCTAAGTTTAAAACGCTGCAAAATTACAAAAAAAGCATGAAACGGGGAAAGCCGCAAGCTAAAGCTTGCTCCACGCAACGGGCCGGAGGGGTGCCGAGAGAGGGCCGGAGGGGTGCCGAGAGAGGGCCGGAGGGGTACCGAGAGAGGGCCGGAGGGGTGCCGAGAGACGGCCGGAGACGGCCGGAGAGGGCCGGAGGGGTGCCGGAGGGGTGCCGGAGGGGGGCCGAGAGAGGGCTGAGGGGTGCCGAGAGAGGGCCGAGGGGTGCCGAGAGAGGGCCGAAGGGGGGGAGAGGGGGACGGAGGGGGCGGGTAGGCAAATAAAATAAAATCGGGGATATTGAGTTGAAATAATAAGGACAAAATGCTCATGAAAATCCGAGGGTTTGCGTGCGCGACCGTAAGATGCTGATTGATAATGTGCTAATCAACCGCAAAACAGTTAGGTTGGCGCGCCGGAAGGCGTGCGTTGGCGTTGTGTGCGAATGCGACGGTTGGAAAAGTGTTAAAAACCGGACCGGTCGGCTCCTGAAATTTGAAAGAATTTAGATGAATTCCTGGATAGAGAATTATTTTGAAGCCCTGTTTATAGCCTTGCTGCTTACGGGGCTGATAATACCAAAGATACTGCTGATAGCTTTCCGCAAGAAGCTGTTCGACGGGATGGACGGACGCAAGATCCACCGCGGGGCAGTTCCGAGGCTTGGAGGGATAGCCTTCATGCCGGCGATATTGATATCGGTGATCCTCGGCATAGGCCTCAATCTGCGCTTCAGTACGGGCGCGATGCCGGCCACGGTGGGTCAGACGTCCGTGCACATGCTGTTTCTGATCTGTTCGCTGACCCTGTTGTTCCTGGTAGGCATTGCCGACGACTTGATCGGTGTGCGTTACCGTGCCAAGTTCCTGTTCCAGATTATCGGAGGGGCTTTTGTGGTGATATCGGGCATGTGGGTGTCGGATCTGTATGGATTCCTCGGCATCGAGCAGCTTCCGGACTGGCTGGGCTGGGCACTGACCGTGCTGCTGGTGGTATATGTCACCAACGCCATCAATCTGATCGACGGTATCGACGGCCTGGCATCGGGACTGAGCATAATCGCGCTGGTGTTCTACAGCTATGTATTGCTGGCGACGGGACGCTATCTGAACGCCATGATATGCGGCGCGGCGCTCGGAGCGCTGATTCCCTTCTTCTACTTCAACGTGTTCGGACGTTCGGCCAATCACACCAAGATATTCATGGGAGACACTGGCTCGCTGACCATCGGCATGATACTGGCGTATATGTCGATAGTGGTGACCACGATATCGCCGACTGAAATTCCGGGCGGCGAGAATGTGATCGTGCTGGCCTTGGCGCCGATCATGCTGCCATGTCTGGACGTGATCAGAGTGTTCATGCACAGGGTTAAGAACGGGCACAATCCTTTCCTTCCTGACAAATGCCATATCCATCACAAGATGCTGGCATTGGGATTTGTGCAATGGCAGGCTCTGATCGTGATACTGGCGGCCGATGCAGTGCTGGTAATAGTGAATCTGTTGGTGTCGCCCCTGATCGGGTCGACATGGATAATACTCGGAGACATATTGTTATGGACGCTGGCCAATATGGGGCTTACCCGCCTGATAAGGCGCCGCGAACATAAGCAGGGAGTGATATTGTATGAATAGAACAGCAATGAAACAGAATACGAAGAGAACAGCAGGCGGAGCAGTGGCTCTGTGCGGAATGATGCTGCTTGCCTCATCGTGCAGCACGCCGAAGAACGTGACGATGTTCCAGGGGGCGACGCCTGAGACGATAATACAGATGTCGGAGACCAAGCAGCTGACCGTCGAGCCGGGCAACAAGCTTGCCATCGTGGTGAAATGCAAGAATCCGGAGGTCAGCGCCCTGTTCAACGGATCGATCTACACGTCGCCGTTGGAGAAGACGTCGCTGCTGGGCCTGGCCCAGTCGGCCGGCGCTAAGCAGAACACGGTGCAGGTCACGAACTCGGGCATGACGACCTACACGGTCGACAAGAAAGGCGACATCGATTTCCCGATGCTGGGCAAGATTCATGTGGAGGGTATGACCCGTCAGGAACTTGCCGGCTATATCAAGGGTGAGCTTGTGGGCCGCGACATGGTGAAGGATGCTGTGGTTACGGTGGAGTTCATCAACGCCGGCATCAATATGCTTGGCGAGGTGTCGCGTCCGGGCCGCTATGAAGTGAACCAGGACGAACTGACGCTGACCGAGGCGCTGGCGATGGCCGGAGATATCCGGTTGAGCGGTATGCGCACCAATGTCAAGGTGTTCCGCCAGGAGGCCGATGGCATGCACACGTATGTGATCGACACCACCGACGCCAAGAACATGATGTCGTCGCCGGCCTACTACTTGCAGCAGAACGACGTGGTTTACGTTGAACCGACCGATCTGGTGAAGCGGACCACGACTGCAAACGGCAATGTCCAGAACGTAAGTTTCTGGCTGTCGATAGCCTCGGTGCTCGCCACACTGGCCACGACGGTAGGAATCTACGTCAATAAATAAAATCAGCGCGGCTGACAACAACAAGAATACAAAGAAGGAACGAAGAATATGAGCCAGAAGGAGAAGACTTCCTCGGAGAAAATGGAGGGCGGAGTAACGATGCGGGATTATCTCGCGGCGTGTGCCGCCCGCTGGCAGTGGTTCGCGCTGTCGATATTGGTGATCTGTTCACTGGGAGTCTTGTATATTATACGCCAGCAACCCAAGTATCAGCGTATGGAGCAGATACTGGTGAAGGAAGAAGATTCGGGAGGCACGGAGTCCGTGGCCTCCTCGTTCTCGAAGATGGGGCTTGGCGTAACGAATCCGAACGTATACAACGAGTTGATAGCCATCCAGTCGCCTGCGCTGATGTCGCAGGTCGTGACCAGGCTGGGACTCGATAACAACTACACGCTCAAGTCATTTCCTCACGGCGTGACACTGTACGGAGCTACACTGCCGTTCAAGGTGCAGTTCCCGGATCTGGACAACACGACGACGGTGTCGTTCAAACTGAAGAGGAAGACCGACGGCACGATGGAGTTCAGCGATTTCCGTCGCACTATCGCAGGCAATGATCCGGAGAAGATAAACCAGAAGGTCATGGCCCGCGGCGAATACCCGACGGTGAAAACGCCGATAGGCCGCATCCAGGTAGTTCCGAATCCCGACTATGCCGGGGCGAAACCCGACAAGGATCTGACATATGTCATCTCGCACGACGCGATGCAGCCCACCATCCACCGGTATTCGACGATGCTCAAGGCCCAGCTGCCCGACAAGGACGCCGAGGTGATCAACCTGATGATCGAGGATGTCAGCACGGCCCGGGCCGAGGATATCCTCCGGACGCTGGTCGAAGTCTACAACCAGGCATGGATCGATGACCGCAACAAGATAGCGATGGCGACAGCCGACTTCATCGACGAACGACTGCACGTGATCGAGAACGAGCTGGGCCTCGTGGACAGCGACATTTCGGAGTACAAGTCGAAAATCAAAGTTCCTGACGTCGAGGAGAGCGCGAAAGTCAACCTGAACGCCGCGTCGATGATGTCGATGAACATCATCGAGGCGTCGAACGAGCTGGCGATGGCTCACTTTATCCGCGAATACATCAACGACCCGGCTAACGCCAACAAGGTGCTCCCGATCAATACGGGCATCAAGAGCGAGACACTGGAGGTGGAGATAGCGCGCTACAATGCACTGTTGCTGCAGCGCAACACGATGGCCGAGGCTACTACGCCCAACAACCCCGTGGTCAAAGATTACGACGAGGAGCTGAACGGTCTGCGCGACGCCATCAAGCGCGGTATCAACACGCACACCGCCAGCCTGGAGCGCGCCGTGCAGAACCTGCAGGGCGCCGAAGGGAACCTGCGCAGCAACCTGTCGTCGGGACCCAAGCAGGCCCAGTATCTGCTGAGCGTGGAGCGCAAGCAGAAAGTGATGGAGGAACTCTACCTATACCTGCTGCAGAAGCGCGAGGAGAACCAGCTGTCGCAGAAGTTTACCGCCGACAACACGCGGATCATAACTCCTCCCTACGGACCGTTGAGCCCAGTAGCCCCGAAGCGCAAGATGATTCTGGCGATCGTGTTCCTGATTTCGGTGGCTCTGCCCGCCGGACTTATCTATCTGATGGAATCGTCGGACAACAAGGTACGATCGCGCCACGACCTGGAGAACATGACGGCACCGTTTGCCGGCGAGATCCCCTTCGTCGGGAAGAAAAAGCGTTTCGCATGGCTTAAGGAGAAACTGGCCAGGAAGAGCAAAAATAAGAAGAAACTGGAGACGGTGCCTGTTACCGTACAGGCCGGCTGCCGCGACATGATAAACGAGTCGTTCCGCATAGTGCGCAGCAACATCGACTTCATCCTGAAGCGTGTCGACGGGCAGAAAGTGCTGATGATGACCTCGTTCAACCCCGGCAGCGGCAAGTCGTTCATCACCTTCAACCTTGCGGCGTCGTTCGCCATCAAGGGGAAGAAGGTGCTGATCATCGACTGCGACCTGCGTCACGGATCGTCGTCGCAGTTTGTCGGCATGCCTTCCAAGGGCATCAGCAGCTATCTGACGGGCAATACCAAGGACTGGCACGGCCTGGTGGTCGAGGTCAAGGACACTCCCGGCATGTACGTAATGCCGATCGGACATCGTCCGCCGAACCCCGCCGAGCTTCTGGACAACGGCGAGATCGCCAAACTGATCGAGGAGGCCGGAGCCGAGTACGACTACGTGTTCCTGGACTGCCCGCCGATCGATGTCGTGGCCGACACGCAGATATTGGAGAAATACGCCGAGCAGACCATCTTTGTGGTCCGCGCCGGATTGCTTGAGAAGGCCGCTATCCGCGAGATCGATGACATGTACAACAACCATCGTTTCCGCAGGATGTGCATCCTGCTCAACGGAACCGACAAGGCCAACAGCCGTTACGGCACCTACGGCTCCTCTTACTATTCATCGGACTTCTAAACAAAGAATCGGATTTCTAAACAAACAGTATGTGGCCATTTAAGAAGAAAGCCCCAAAGATCGGGGAATCAGGACTGATGTCGGGATTCACCGACTGGCATTCGCATATACTGCCGGGAGTTGACGACGGCATCCGGACGCTGGAAGATTCGCTGGCGGCGTTGAACCGCTATGAGGAATTGGGCGTGAAGCGGGTGTGGCTGACTCCGCACATCATGGAGGAATGCTGCAATACGACCGACCATCTGCGCGAGCGCTTCGAATATCTGAAGGGCGAGTACAAGGGAGGCATCGAGCTGCGGCTTGCGGCCGAAAACATGATGGATTCGCTGTTCGAGGAGCGGCTTCAGGCCGAGGATCTTCTGCCGATTGGCGATGCAGGCGAGCATCTGCTGGTTGAGACGTCGTATGTCAACGCACCGCTCGGCATGGAGCAGATGATCCAGAAGGTGCAGTCGCTGGGACTGACACCGGTACTGGCGCATCCCGAGCGCTACAGATATATGGACGAGGACGACTACCGCACGTGGAAGGATCGCGGCGTAGTGTTCCAGTGCAATATGCTGTCGTTGTTGGGCATGTACGGCGAGACGGCGCGCCGCAAGGTGGAATGGCTTCTGAAGGAGGGCATGATCGACCTGACGGGCTCGGACCTGCACCGCGTGCATGTCATCGACAAGATGGTGGAGGGTCGCCCCAAGGACCGTCCGGCGATGGAGTGCCTGATCGAGGTCGCTTCGCATCCTGCACTGGATTGACGCAGCAACAGCTTATAATAAATATAATACCGGAGAGGCTTCCGTCAGCTGACGGAAGCCTCTCCTGTATTATGCCGGTTCGGATCAGAGCACGATATTGACGATACGGCCGGGAACGACGATGACCTTGCGCGGGGTCTTGCCTTCGAGCCATTTGGCGGCCGCCGGAGCGGCGAGGGCGGCCTTTTCGACCTCCTCCTTGGAGGCGCCGGCGGGCACTTCGAGCGTGAAGCGGGTCTTGCCGTTGAAGCTGACCGGATATCTGGCGGTATCCTCGACCAGCGCGGACTCGTCTACTTCGGGCCATGCGGCGTCGTTGACGGTGGACTCGTGGCCCAGACGGTGCCAGAACTCCTCGGCGATATGCGGGGCGAACGGGGCGATCAGACGGGTAATGATGTCCATGGCCTTGACGGATTTCGATTTCATGGCCGTGAGCTCGTTGACAGCGATCATGAAGGCCGACACGGAGGTGTTGAACGAGAAGTTCTCGATGTCGCGGGTCACCTTCTTGATTAGCGTATTGACGGTCTTGGCCTCGGCCGGGGTCATGGGAGCGTCCAGGACCTTGGTGTCGGAGCCGGCGGGAACGGCGGTGTCGAACAGGTTCCAGAGCTTGCGCAGGAAACGGTTCACACCGTCGATGCCATTGGTATCCCAGGGCTTCGACTGCTCAACGGGGCCGAGGAACATCTCGTAGAGACGCAGGGTGTCGGCGCCGTAACGCTCCACGATGTCGTTGGGATTGACGACGTTGAACATGGACTTTGACATCTTCTCGACAGCCCATCCGCAGATGTATTTTCCGTCCTCGAGGATGAATTCGGCGTCTTTGAAATCGGGACGCCAGTTGCGGAAACGCTCGGTGTCGAGCACGTCGTTGCTGACCATGCTGATGTCGACGCGGATCGGCATCGTGTCGTACTGCTTGCGCAGGCCGTGGCTTACGAACGTGTTGGTTCCCTTGATGCGGTAAACGAACGAGGTGCGACCCTGGATCATGCCCTGGTTGACGAGCTTGCGGAACGGCTCGTTTTCGGCCACGACTCCGAGGTCGAAAAGGAACTTGTTCCAGAAGCGGGAATAGATCAGGTGTCCGGTGGCATGCTCGGAGCCTCCGACGTAGAGGTCGACGCTGCGCCAGTAGCTGTTGGCTTCGGGGCTGACGAGTGCCTTGTCGTTATGGGGGTCCATGTAGCGGAGGTAGTAGGCCGACGATCCGGCGAAGCCGGGCATTGTGCACACCTCCAGCGGATATCCTTCGGGCGTTTTCCAGTCTTTGGCGCGGCCCAGCGGGGGCTGACCGTCCTCGGTGGGGAGGTAACTGTCGATCTGCGGGAGCTGCAGGGGGAGCTGCGACTCGTCGAGCAGATGTGCGATGCCGTCCTTATAGTAAACGGGGAAGGGCTCGCCCCAGTAGCGCTGACGGCTGAAGATGGCGTCGCGCAGGCGGTAATTGGTCTTGACGTGACCCAGACCCTCCTCCTCGATAAATTTCTTGGTATGTGCGATGGCATCCTTGACCTGCAGACCGTTGAGGTCGAGCTTGGGCCCGCAGGAGTTCATCATCACTCCCTCCTTGGCATCGAAGCTCTGTTCGGAGACGTCGGCGCCTTCGATCAGCGGAATAACGGGGAGATCGAAATGGCGGGCGAACGCGTAGTCGCGGCTGTCGTGAGCGGGCACGGCCATGATGGCGCCCGTGCCGTAACCGGCCAGCACGTAGTCGCTGATCCAGATGGGAATCTCCTTGCCGGTAAGCGGGTTGACGGCATAGCTGCCCGAGAAGACACCCGACACTTTCTTCTCGATCTGGCGCTCGCGTTCGGTCTTGTGTTTCACTTCGTCAAGGTAAGCGTCGACGGCCTCTTTCTGCTCGGGCGTGGTGAGCATGGGCACATATTTCGACTCGGGGGCGAGAACCATGAAGGTCACGCCGAAGATGGTGTCGGCGCGGGTGGTGAAGATTTCGAGCTTCAGGTCGGAACCGGCGACGGGGAAGAACATTTCGGCGCCTTCGCTGCGGCCGATCCAGTTGCGCTGGGTTTCCTTGAGCGACTCGCTCCATTCCAGCGACTCGAGGTCGTTGAGAAGGCGCTGGGCGTAAGCGGAGACGCGGAGGCACCACTGGCTCATGAGTTTCTGCTCCACAGGGAAACCGCCACGGACGGAAAGTCCTTCGGACACCTCGTCGTTGGCGAGGACCGTGCCGAGCTGGGGACACCAGTTAACCATCGTCTCGCCACGGTAGGCTATGCGGTAGTTCATCAGCGTATCGGCCTTCTGACGCTCGGACATGGCGTTCCATTCGTCGGCCGTGAAACTGAGCGGAGCCGACGCGGCGGCGTGGATGCCGTCGGTGCCGTGCTTGGCGAAATGCTCCACAAGGCGGCTGATCGGCATGGCCTTGTCCTCGAGGGTGTCATAGTAGGAGTTGAACATCTGCATGAACGCCCACTGCGTCCAGCGGTAATAGCCGGGGTCGCAGGTGCGGACCTCGCGCGACCAGTCGAACGAGAAACCGATCATGTCGAGCTGGCTGCGATAGCGAGCGATGTTCTCAGTGGTGGTTTTCTCGGGATGCTGGCCGGTCTGGATGGCGTACTGCTCGGCGGGCAGACCGTAAGCGTCGTAGCCCATGGGATGCAGAACGTTGAAACCGTTCTGGCGTTTGAAACGGGCGAAGATATCGCTGGCGATATAGCCCAGGGGATGACCCACATGCAGACCCGCACCCGAAGGGTAGGGGAACATGTCGAGGACATAGTATTTAGGCTTGCCCGGCTGTTCGGTGACCTGATATGTCTTGTTGTCGCGCCAGAATTTTTGCCAGCGCTGTTCGATGTCGCGGTGGTTATACTCCATTTCAGTGGTGTTTAAACGAGAATTCGAACTGCAAAGTTACAAAAAATCAGCGAGAAATCAATAAATGGAAAGTAAACGGATAAGGCAGGGCATGGGGTTTGGAGGGATAATTTTGCATCATATAATTGAAAACAGGCACTGAATGAAAATGAGAGGAGAAAAGAGGCAGGAACTTCAGCAGGGCGACGACGCGATGCGGCCGGACCTGTTGGAAAGAGCCATGCAATGCCGGGAGGAGATGAGCGGCTTCCGGCGCGAACGGCTGCGCAACAAGCTGTTTACCTACGGCGACCAGTGGAGCGACCGCGTGGTGATGGACAATCTTGAACTGCGCGAGGACGAGCATATGCTGCGGCAGGGCCATGTGCCGCTCAAAAACAATCTGATACGCCGCCTGGTGCGCAATGTGCTGGGTGTGTTTCGCGACCGTTACCGGTTGCCGACATGTAAGGCCCGCGATCTGACCGAGGCCGACAAGGGCGTCACGATGGAACGCTTGCTTCACTACAACGCCCGGCGAAACCGGTTGGGCGAGATTTATGCCCGCACCATGGAGGAATTCCTGATTTCGGGACTGGCAGTGCATAAGAAATGGTATGGGCGCAAAGGAGGCGTGACCGACTGCTGGACGGATATAGTGCAAAATGACGCATTTTTCATGGATTCGGGCGGCAGGGATGTGCGCGGATGGGATCTGTCGATAATCGGCGAGGTCCATGACATGCCCTTCCGGGAAGTGGCAGCCGAATTTGCGGAGACCGAGGAGGATCTGAGGATGCTTGAGCAGATATACGGCGCCCGGCTGGGCGAACCGGCGGCCGAGAATCCGCAATGCCGGATCTGGGAGGTGTGGGTGCGCGAGCATCCTGTGCGGAGGCATTGTCACGACACGGTTACGGGCCGGTGCTGGAAGATGGAGGAGGCCGATTACCGCAGTCGCGTCGAGCCGGAGAACCGGCGGCGTCAGGCCGCCGGGATCATGCAGGTGCGCAGCCGATGGTTTATCGACGAGGAGTGGCACTATTATTTCCTGACGTCGACGGGGCGTGTGCTGCGCAGCGGGCGAACGCCTTACAGGCACGGCTCCCATCCCTATGTGTTCAAGGCCTATCCGTTTGTCGACGGCGAAATTCACAGCTTCGTCTCCGACATTCTGGACCAGCAGAAGCTGACCAACCGATTGATCTCGATGTACGACTGGATATTGCAGGCGTCGGCCAAGGGTGTGCTGCTTATGCCCGAAGGGGCATTGCCCGAGAACGTGAGTCTTGACGACATCGCCGATGAATGGAGCCGCTTCGACGGCGTGATTGTATTCAAGCCACATGCCGGAGACCCGCTGCCCCAGCAGATCAGCTCCAAGGCCGTGGATATCGGCATCACTGAACTCCTGAACATTCAGCTCAAGATGATGGAGGATATCTCGGGAGTGAACGGCGCGTTGCAGGGTAAACTCGACTCCAACTCGATGAGCGGCACCCTTTACAATCAGCAGACACGAAACTCGCTGTCGGCCTTGAGCGACCTTATGAGCAGTTACGAGGACTTTATCCGGCAGGGTACCGCTACGGATGCCTCCAATATCACGCAGTATTACAGCGCCGACCGAATGGCGCGTATCGCCGGTGCGGGTGCCGACCTGTCATTCAGCCGCAACTTCAATGCCACGGAATTTGATTTCGAATTTTGAGCAGGAAGTAAACGGATAAGGGAACACCCTAAGTACCGGAACTTAATTTTGCAACGTAACCAAAACCAAATGATATGGAACTATTCAGAAGAAAGAAAAAAGAGAAGGAGGATCCGGAATTGAATCCTG
Organism: Bacteroidales bacterium; assembly: GCA_029007645.1. Taxonomy (GTDB): domain Bacteria; phylum Bacteroidota; class Bacteroidia; order Bacteroidales; family Muribaculaceae; genus Lepagella. Next base: position 12,428 of record JAQXIE010000112.1, on the reverse strand, counting down.
AGGGAATCGAGGAGACTGTCGATGCCGAGGAGGTAGCCGAGGAGGCACAGGAAGAGCCTGAAGCTCCCGAGGAGTCCGAAGAGAATGAGGCACAGGAAGCCGACCAGGAGGAGCAGTCCGAACCTGAAGAAGCCGCAGAGGAGGAAGAAGGGCAGACAGTGGAGTATGCCGAAACGGTGGCGACGGTGCTTGGGAAACTTCCGGAGGCCTCCGACAGGAGTCCGGAATTCGGCGAAAGGCTGACCGGCATTGTGGAGAGGTTGCTCAGTGAGATCGCCGAGGGCCGGCTGGGCGAAGAAACGGTGATGATGCTGGCCATGGGGCTCGACAGCGAGCGGGCAGTGGCCGCGGCTTCGGCAGCCGGAGAGATTCGGGGTCGCAACACGGCGATCGAAGAGCATCTGCTGACACGCGACGACAGCGACGGAGTGCCCCATCCCGGAAGCGGGGCCGGATGTAGCGCGCGGCCAACGTCGATTTTCGACCTGGCAAGAGGCGCAAGACTGTAAGTGATACACACCAAAACTATAAACCAAACAAAAACATTGGAAACCATGAACGAGAATCCAACCATCGTAAAGGGGTCGACCGGACTGGAGACCCAGGTGCCGGGAACGCCGGCAACCGTATCGGCGGCAGCCGAAGTGACCGGAGGCATAGACGCCGGAAATTTCATCGAGTCGGACATCGACGCCGAGCTTGTGAAATTCAATTCTGACGACACGCCGTTGATGAACCTGATGCTTCAGGCGCGACGCGTCAAGGTAAGCTCGCCCGAAGTGGACCATTACATGATCGACGAGCCCCGCTGCAGCTTTGTGCTGTCGGGCGAAGTGGCAGGTGGCACGATGCAGGCCACGTTGCCGATCGACGGTGCGGACCAGAATCTGCCGCGACCCAACACGACTTTGCTGCTGCCGGAAGTGGACGGCTACGACGAGAACGGGGAACCGACGCCCGGCCGCGCGCTGATGCTCTTCGTGACGGGACTGGATGTGGCGACCAACTGCCCCGTGGTGCGTGCCGTAAACGGGCCCAAGTCGGGACCGACATCGGAATTCTGCAATGTTCCGATACTTCATAAGGGCGACAAGTGCATTATATTGTCCAATTCGCTGCATGAGACTCAGAAGGAAGTAGACCCCGAACTGATAGTGCCGCAGCCCACGCGGATTTATCTGCAGAAGCGGGGCATGAACCAGGTGGTGAGCGACTACTTCGATTCGCAGCGCAAGCGGATCCCCTTCACCAAGGCCGTACTGGCCGAGCAGGCCATAGCCAATTTCAAGGTGCGCGGCAACCGCACGCTTTGGGCCGGACGCCCCGGCAAGTTCAAGGTGAACGTCCCCGGCATGGGACTTCAGCACGTGTATTTCACCGAGGGAATCCGCTGGCAGTTCAAGCGCGAGCTGCAGCATCAGGGCCGCTGGACGGTCGAAAAGATCATAGCCATGGCCAAGATGTTCTTCACCGGCGAGGATGTGCCCAAGACCGCCATCCTGCTGGCGGGCAAGAACCTGCTGGAACAGATACAGTGTGTCGATTACAGCAGGCATCCCGAGATTCAAATCACCACGCGCCGCAACTCAGCCGGATGGACCGTCACGAACTTCCATACGGTGTTCGGCGACATCGAGATCAAGCGTGAGCCTACACTCGACCGGCTTGGCTGGAGCAACTCCGGAGCGCTGATCGGCGAGAACCGTCTGGTGCACTACGTCTACAGCGCCGAGCACAGCTTCAGCGACCGCGTGGAGGGCCAGGAGGCAACACGCAACGGCATCCTGATATGGGACGCCCTGGCCCTGAAGGGGAGCTGCCATATCTGGATCGACGGCGAAGGACACGAGAGCGGCAGCTCGGGGCTGGTGTTCAAGCTGCTGGAGGAGGACAAGGTTCCGGATCAGCCCGCGGGCAACGCATATTACTTGATGCAGGACACCCCGTCGATCAATGAACAGGCGCGTCAGGGCCAGATATGGGTCTTTGACACGGACACCGAGTCATGGTCGCGTTGGAACGGCGAATTGCAATAACCATAAAATAAGAAACAGAGATGAACAAGAAGGATACAGCAGCAGGCTATGTGCCCCGCGTCTACGGCGTGTACGGGCTGATGGAATGGCAGGCCCTGATCCCGACCCGCGACAAAAGTGTGCGCGTCCCCTTTACCGGGGGCGCACTCACCGGGTTCGGAACCCGTCCCGCCACCTATACGGCCCAAAATGAAGTGATGGCGTATTTTATCGAACAGAGCGCCTGGTTTAAATCGGGTAAGATCCGCAGAGTGAAGTGAGCTATGAGAATCAAGAATACTGAATTGGTGCGCCGGGCGCTGATGCTGCTCGACGAGAGCGTCGAGGAGCTGGAGGCGGCAGTGAGTTACGGCGATATGGGAATGGAGTTGCGGCGTCTGGCCACGGAACTGGTTCCGGAGGCCGTGCGGAAAGTCATGCTGGAGGCGCCGTTGGATCGGATCGACGAGTCGCTGGCATTGGAAGGGGATTACCGGACGGAAGCCGGGATCGGCGAGCTGACCCTTCCGGAAGATTATCTCCGTCTTGTGGAGCTGCGGATGGCCGGATGGGATGTGGGCCTGCACGAATACACCGGTCCCGTTGCCTCAGGGGAGCGCGGCTGGACCGGGCGGGTGCTACGTCATCATCCGGACGCGATCAGAACCGCGGAGGCGAAAGACCAGGCAGCAGGAGTGTGGCTTGGGCGCAAGGCCGAGGGGCGTGTGCTTAGAATCTCGGGTATTTCCGACGACAGGCCGCCCCTGGTGGCGCAGTATCTTCCGGCGCCCAAGGACGGCACCGCCATGTTGTGGATCCCCTCGGCACTGGTATATGAAGCCGCGCATGAACTGGCGCGGATGGTACGGACAGTAATTACGGAATAAGAAACACAATGAAAAGGAGTGAACTGATACAGTTGTGGGCTGCGATGCTGCTGATCCTGGCAGGCATCGGCCTGCTGATAGCCGGATTCGCGGTCGCTCCCGCCGGGCAGATACACGATTCTGTATTGGTTGCTTTCGGCGAGACGGCCACATTTGCCGGCTCGATATTCGGGATAGACTATCATTATAAATCGAAACGGAAAAATGAGACAGATAGATAAGATAATAGTGCATTGCAGCGCGACGCCTGCGGGGCGGCCGGTTACGGCGGCACAGATCGACGACTGGCACCGTGCGCGTGGTTTCAGGATGATCGGCTACCATTATGTGGTGGGGCTTGACGGGTCGGTGACCGTGGGGCGCCCGGAGTCGGAAATGGGGGCACATTGCCTGGGCGAGAACCTGCACTCGATCGGCGTGTGCTACATCGGGGGACTTGACAAGGAGAGCCTGCAGCCGGCCGACACCAGGACGCCGGCACAACGGGAGGCGCTGAGGCATCTGATCGCCGAACTGAGATTGCGTTACCCCGGAGCTACGGTCCACGGACATAGGGAATTCGCAGCCAAGGCATGTCCTTGCTTCGACGTAAACGACGGCACCATCTGACGATGGTGCCGTCGGCAATATCGGGGCTCGCATTACGTTATTTAAACGATGAAAAGACTGGTATTTGCGACAAACAATCAGCATAAATTAGAGGAAGCCCGGGAAATCCTGGGAGGGGAAGTGGAACTTGTGTCGCTGTCGGATATCGGATGTCATGAGGATATACCGGAGACAGCGCCTACGCTTGAAGGGAATGCCTTTCAGAAGGCCCGCTATATACATGAGCATTACGGAGTTGCGTGCGTTGCCGACGACACGGGACTGATGGTTGACGCCTTGGGGGGAGCTCCGGGCGTGTACAGCGCGCGCTATGCCGGTCCGGGACATGACTCCCGGGCCAATATGAAGAAACTGCTTGCCGAGATGTCGGACAAGGATGACCGTCGGGCGCATTTCTCGACGATGCTGGCCTATGTGTCCGACAAGGAGGAGCGAGTGTTCGAAGGTCGCGTCGACGGCTCGATAGCCCGTGAGCCGTCGGGCGATTCCGGCTTCGGATATGACCCTGTATTCGTTGTGGAGGATACGGGACGCACCTTTGCGGAGATGAGCGCTGATGAGAAAAACGCAGTGTCGCACCGCGGCCGCGCCTTCCGCAAATTCAGCGAATGGTTCGCCGCGCTGACCCTGGTGTTGTTGTGTCTGTGCGGAGTGAGCCCGGCGCAGGCCGAACAATGGATCCAGCATCAGTCGTACGACGGTGCGACATATCGCATATTCGACGCTCCGGCCGGCACTTATTTCCTGACACTCAAGCAGCAATATAATCCAGACGTGACCGGTGGCACCAACCGCTTCGGGTCGGTCTACAAATACGATAAGGAAGCCGAAGAATGGAGTTGGCTCACGCGTGCCGACGGGCTGTCGGAGATGATTGTGGTGGCCGCCGTCTACGATTACACCAACCGGGTGCTTGCCTTGGGCTATGACAACGGCAATATTGATCTGGTCTACGACAACGGGCGAGTGGTGAACGTGCCGGGCCTGAAGATGGCCGACAACGTGTCGACCAATATCCGCGAAATGAACATAGATCCGGCGGGCGGCGACCTGTGGGTGTCGACGGCGACGGGCTATGTCAGAGTAAACACGAAGCGCGGCGAGGTCGTGACCAGCCGCGACTATCAGCAGGGCATCAACTCGGCGGCCAAATATGACGGATATCTGTTTCTGGCCACCGACGACGGCCTCTGCTACGGCGACGAGCGCACCAGCGCCATATCGTCATATACGCGAGTGCCCGACACGGCGGGCATCGGCCGCCTCTTCGCATGGGACGGCCGCCTCTGGACCGTATCGGCCAAGGGTAACCGCCTGGGCGTGATCTCGGGCAAAGCCGGCGACTATGCGCCCCAATGGTTCTCGACGGGCGATGAATATTCCGTGCAGCCCGGACGCGACGGTATTCTGGTTTCGGGACCGGACGGCATCCGCTGGATCGCACCCGGCCTCAAGGTTACGGCCTGGGCGAAGCCGTCGAACACGCAGAATCCGATAGCGGGCAGCATCGACGGCCGCGCGGTCTGGATTTCCGACGGAAGGCGCGGATTCTCGCGGCTCACCCCCGGTTCGGGAGGCTGGACCGTGACGATGGACCGCCATATGCCCGACGCGGCCAATCCATTCATGTGCGTGGCTATGGCATATAGCCCCGAATACGGCATGATGGTGCGCAATCATGGCCGCGAAGAGATATTCGCAGAGGATTATCTGGAGACCCCCGACATCATCAGCGGACTGAAGGACGGCAGCTGGCATTCGCTGAGCGCGCTCTACGCCAATGTGCCCAATCCGCTCGTTTTTGACATCTACAATCCCTCGGGACTGGCGATAGATCCCAGGAACCCGAACCATGTATACTGCGGGTCGATCACGAGCGGCCTCTACCGGCTGAACCTTGCGGATCAGGCTATGTCGTTGCGCATGACCCGGAGCAACGACAGCGGCGTGCCTTACGATCAGTGTGTGGCCGTGGCACCCGTCAACCAGGCCTGGGCGCGAATGTGCGCCGTGGCGGCTCCGCAGTTCGACGATTCGGGAGCGCTCTGGACCGCATACTACAATCCCGATAAGGACTCGGCCGAACTGTGGTATTGGCCCGCTTCCGACCGGCTCGCGTCGACCACCAGCTCGAATTTCCGCCCGTTCCGGCGTATCGCACTTCCCGGACTGACGGCCTCCTCCAGTCTGGCGGTGCTGGCCGGGACCACCTCGGCCAACCGCAACATCATAGTGACGCACGGCGGCGGCTGGTCGCGCCAGTTCATGATACTCGACCATGGCGGCACACCCGACAACACGGGCGACGACCGCCGCTACGTGATGAGGACGCTCACCGACCAGGACGGCGCGGAATTTTCGATAGGAAGTTTCAATTCCATGTGGGAGGACAAGAGCACAGGCCGCGTATGGCTCATGGGCAGCTCCGGAGTGTGCTATTTCAGTCCGGCGCAGGTGCTGGCCGGCAACCCGACTGTATATCGTATCAAAGTGGCGCGTAACGACGGCACCAACCTGGCCGACTATCTGCTTAACGACACATACGTGACCTGCATGACCGAGGATACTTCGGGCCGAAAATGGTTCGGCACTATCGGTGGCGGCATCGTCGTGACCAACGGCAGCGGCAATGAGATAGCGCGCACATACACCACCGAAAATTCCGACCTGCCCGACAACAATGTACATGGCATCGCTTACAATCCGTCGAACAACTCGATGATGATCTCCACCGGCAAAGGCCTGTGCGAACTCGTGCTGGATTTCGACGGCACGGACGGCGACAGCGGAATCCGGGCGTATCCCAATCCGGTGACTCCGGAATTTTTGGGCAACGTGACAATCGACGGTCTTCCGGACCGCGCCACTGTAAAGATACTGGACTACAACAACCGCATGGTGAAGGACTTGGGATTCTCGTCGGCCGGAGCATGCGAGTGGAATCTGACCGACAACAACAATAAGCGTGTGCCCTCGGGCATATATTATGTACTGGCCACCAACGGTCCGGACCGTGATTCCTATGCCAAGGTGTCCAAGATAATGGTGATAAACTGAAAACAAGAATAACGATGCAGATAAAAGGAATAATATTAGCCTGTAGTGTGGCAGTGTCATTGCCGGCATTCGGACTGGAGCTCGCGCTGACGCCGGGGTCGCTCGGTTCGCGTGTACCGGATATCGAGGGAACATTGGACAAAACGCTCGTGCTCCGCGGCACGGCCGATGTGCGCGACCTGGTATTGCTGTCGCGTGTGTCGCGTAGTGTATCGACGCTCGACATGTCGGCTCTGACAATAAACAGCTATACATACACCGGAGCCGGTTATCACGGTCTTACGGCGTTCGCTGCCGGCCAGCTCCCTCCCTACATGCTTGCGGAGACATCGGTGGAGACTGTGGTGTTTCCTGCGAATGTGACGGAACTAAGTGCCGGAACATTCGCCCTGTCGGGACTTAAGGAAGTTACGATACCTGCGTCCGTGAAGAAGATCGGCGACAATGCCTTTGCCGGCAGCAAGCGTCTGGAGCGGATAAACTACGATGGAACTCCCGGTTTCGGCAAGAATGTTTTCCATAACTGCCCGGCCCTGGTGCGCCACGGACTCGATGACAAAATCGCGGAGATTCCTGATGGTATGTTCAACGGATGCACCTCGCTGCCGGCCATCCCGACCGGAGTGAAGAAAATAGGAGCCCGGGCCTTCGAGGGTAGCGGCATACTCAGCGCGGACCTGACCAACGTGTCGGAGGTGGGCGATTATGCCTTCGCCAACGACGAGGCTCTTGTGGAGATTAGGCTTGGCGAGAATCAGGTGAAGTTCGGCAAAGCGGTTTTTATGGGCGACACGGGCCTCGGTTATGTGCCAGCATGGCATTCCGACACGCCTGAGTCGCTGTTCCTGAACAGCGGTGTGGCTAGTCCGGAGATCATCAACTCGCCCGAGATCGGCGAGGCGGCCTATGCCAATAAGCCGGAGATCCGGACACTGACGTTCGGGGCCTCCGTACAGAAGATCGACGCCAACGCGTTCCGCAATATCCAGGGACTGCAGGAGGTGAACGTGGTATTGCTGAAGGACAATGTTCCCGAGTTGTCGCCCGAAGCGTTCGCCGGCCTTGAAAATGCCGAGGGCCGTTATGATGTGCCGTTGCTGGTGCACGAGGTGTCGATTGAGAAATGGCGCGAGGCTCCTGTATGGCAGCTGTTCGATATCCGGCCCGGCGACATGTCGGGCACCGACGATATCAAGGTGGATGTTACTGTTAGTGCCCGTCGTCAGGGTCAGACGCTGGAAGTGACGAGCAACGCTCCGATTGATCTGCTGCAAGTCTACAATGTCGATGGCATAGCATTGGCCGATCTCAGCAACGCGTTGACCGAGGCCACGGTGGATGTGCCGGCCGACGGAGTGCTGGTGGTCCGTGTAATCAGCGGCGGTTCCGAACGGGTTATAAAGCTGCGTTGATGGCGAGAACATGGTCGGCGATGGCACGGTCGTTGCTGAGCCGTGGCACCTTGCGCTGACCACCCAATTTTTGATTCCCCACCGACTCGAGCCAATGGCGGAAAACGCCGGACTTGAGCGAGATGATTTCAGGCGCGTCGAGGAAGAATTTCCCGGCGCGCTTGGCGTCATAATCGGAATTGAGCCGGCGCAGGGCGGCGTCGAGGGCGGCGGCAAAGGCCGCAGGATCGACCGGAGGCGTGACCCATTCGATAAGCCATTGATGACGTCCGCGTTTGGCGTTGTCGGCATACACGGGAGCGGCGGTGTAATTCGATGCCTGGCATCCGTTCTTCAGGCATGCTTCGGCCATGGCTTTCTCCGCGTTGTCTTCCATCAGTTCCTCGCCGAAGGCGTTAATGAACCGTTTGGTGCGTCCGGCCACCGTGATGCGCACCGGATGCGTGGTCTCGATCCGCACGGTGTCGCCCAGGCGATAGCGCCACAGACCGTTGCTTGATGTGATCATCATCTCATAGACACGGCCCTGTTCCACACCGCCTATGCCCACGGCGTCGTCGGGCGAGCCGCCCAAGGGTATGAACTCGTAGTAGACATCCCGGTCCAGAATCAGAAGCATCGAGCCTCCCTGCTGAGTGTCCTGAGTGGCGAAGAAACCCTCCGACGCGTTGTAGGTCTCGTAGAAATGCATCTTCGAACTGTCGGTGATCTCTTTGTACAGGTTCCGGTAGGGCTCGAACGAGATGCCGCCATGGAAGAACACTTCGAGATTGGGCCATACGTCATGCAGATTGTCGGTATGCCGCTTTTCAAGGATTCCTTTGATAACTGCCAGGAACCAGCTCGGCACGCCGGAAATGTTGGTGACGTTGGCGTGCGATGCCGCGTCGACAAGCCGGGGAAGCTTCTCGCTCCAGTCGGACATGAGGGCTGTCTCCATCGAAGGTATACGGAACATTTGTGCAAAGACGGGACAGCGGGCGATAAGCGTGGCGCTGAGATCGCCGACATGGACGCGCGGATCGGAGAGGTTGAGCTCGTTGGCAAATGATCCGCCCAGGATGAAACCTTTGCCGGCGAACATGCGGCTACGGGGATTGTTGCGCAGATAGTGAGCCACACTGTCGAACGCACCGGCGAAGTGGCAGCGGCGCAGCGACTCTCCGGTGATGGGAATGAATTTGGATTTGCCGCCCGATGTGCCGGAGCTCTGGGCGAAATCGCGGCAGACACCGCGCCACAGAACATCCTTCTCGCCGGAGATCATGCGCATCACCTGCGGACGGATATCCTCGTATTCAACCGCCCTGACACGGTTGGCGAATTCCGACGGCAGACTCCCGGTCCGGAGCAGCGACCCGAAATCGTATTCCCGGCCTACTTCCGTGCCGGCGGCGCGCCGCAGCAGACTCCGGAGCATCCGCTCCTGAATCTCCTCCGACTTATCGGCCCATGAATCCGTGGATTCCGCCCGGCCAACAAATGCCCATCTTGTCAACGGCGTAAAATTCATGATGCAAAATTAACAACACTTTTCGATATCTGTCTTATTTAACAGTTTTTTTTGTAATTTTGCTCTAAAATAAAGATTCTGACGATAAAAATGTTTTCAAACGAATATGGTCCGCTCCTGTTGGGGCTCATTTTCCTTTTGCTCCTTCTGCTCGGGGCATTGATAAGGATATGGCAGCCCTGGATGCGCGTCGGCAAGCGAGAGGATTCTTTGCAGACAGATGCCGAGAGCGATGATTCCGCACCGGAGGAGCCGCAGATGCTGGATGGACCGAAACTTACGGTGATAGTATATGCCGAGAACGGCGAGGAGGATATCGAGCGATGCGTCGAGATGCTCGAGGCACAGGATTACAGCAACAAGGAGATCGTGGTGGTGTGCCGGGCTACGGCCGAGAGCCGCGAACTGATCTCGGGGCGTCTGTCGGGTCATGAGAACGTATATGTGACGTTCATCCCGCCGGGCACGCACAACCTGTCGGAGCGGAAGCTCGCCATAACGCTGGGTCTGAAGGCGGCGACGGGCGACATAGTGCTCACGACCGCGGTCAACGTGCGTCCGGCCTCCGACCACTGGCTCAGTGCGATGGCCGCGCCTTTCAGCGATCCGGCCATCGAGATCGTGACAGGCTATTCGCATATGGATTTCAGCGAGCTTCGCGGACCGGGCCGCTGGTACCGGCAGTTCGACTCGGTGATGACGGCCGGTCTCTGGATCGGTTCGGCACTGGCCGGAAATCCCTATCGCGGCGACGGTTTCAATCTGGCGTTCCGACGCAGTACGTTCTTCGAGCATAAGGGCTATGCCCGCAACATGTTCCTGCACTACGGCGACGACGATCTGTTTGTCAACGAGATAGCCCGCGCCGACAACAGCGCGATGGTAATGGATCAGGCCGCTATAGTCACGACCGAATGGGGGCCGATGGCCAACCGCGTATGGACACTGCGCAAGTCGCGCTATAATTTCACGTCGCGCTGGCTGCCGCAGGGACCCTTTATCCGTGCGTCGCTGTTGTCGTGGTGCAACTGGCTGCTGATCCTTTGTGCCGTGGCTATGTGTCTGATCGGGTTCCCCGACTGGGCGTTCATCGCCTATGCGGCGCAGGTGTGGCTAATCGCCGAACTGTTCCAGATCCTTTATTATCGCCGCCTGGCGGCGCGGCTGCAGGCTGTCAGACTCTGGTGGGCCGTGCCTCTGTTCCTGCTGATTCATCCGGTGTTGAACTTTATTTTCCGACTCAGTCATCGCTCGCTGCGCAAGATGAACTACACCTGGCAGCGATAAGGGTCGGCCACAGCTCTATAAACAAGCTCTATAATGGGAAAGAATAAACTGAAGAAATTCGCGGATATGGAGTGCTTCGAGTGCGTCCTGCAGTATCCCCGCGAGGAGTTGATAAAGAATGGATTCCCTTACCGCGGGGAATGGAACGGAGCGCTTTTCAAGGAGAGTCGCCCCATAGTGCTGGAGCTGGGCTGCGGTCGCGGTGAGTATACCGTCGGTCTCGCCGAGTCCGACCATAGCCGTAATTTTGTGGGCATCGACATAAAGGGCGCCAGGATGTGGGCCGGTGCGCGTCAGGTTGAGGAACGCGACATAGACAACGCCCGCTTCCTGCGTTGCGAGATCGAAAACATAGAGCATTTCTTCGCTCCCGGCGAAGTGGACGAGCTTTGGATCACATTCCCGGACCCGCAGATGCAGAAGGTGCGCAAGCGCCTGACATCCACCCGGTTCCTGAATCTCTACCGACGCATGCTGAAGCCAGGTGGCCTCGTCAACCTCAAGACGGATTCTCCCTTTCTATACGAATACACGCGCCGGTTGGTACGGCTGAACGGTTTTGAAGTCCTGACCGACTGCGACGACATCTATGGCAAGGGACTGGCCGATCCGGAGAGAAGCATCAAGACCTACTACGAGCAGCAATGGCTGGGCCGCGGCAAGCAGATCAAGCTGCTGCAGTTCCGGCTTCCCGCCGATGGTGATCTGCAGGAACCCGAGGCCGACGACATCCCTAAGGATGATTACCGCTCGACCAAGGGAAGGTCTGTTATTAACGAATAAACAAAACGAAAATGCCAAACGTGACACTATATCCTCAGTTGATTATTGACGCCCTGAAGGGCGTTCGCTATCCCGGCAACGGCAAGAGCATCGTCGATCTCGGCATGATAGCCGACAATATCCGCATCGACGGAATGAAGGTGAGTTTTTCGCTTGTGTTCGACAAGCAGAACGACCCGTTCGCGCGGTCGCTGGTACGAACGGCCGAGGCGGCGCTTCATACACAGATCAGTCCGGACGTCGAGGCCACGATAAGCGTGGAATACAAGCAGGCACCCGTCGAGAAGAGCAATCCGCTGCCGCGCGTGCGCAACATCATCGGTGTGAGCAGCGGCAAAGGCGGCGTGGGCAAGAGCACGGTCGCCGCGAACCTGGCGGTAGCGCTGGCTCGCGCCGGGTATAAGGTGGGCCTGCTCGACGCCGATATCTTCGGACCCTCGGTGCCGAAAATGTTCGGTGTCGAGGACGAGCAGCTTTATATGGTCAATCAGGAGGGACGTGACTGGATCGAGCCTGTAGAGAAGTATGGCGTGAAGATGCTCAGCATTGGCTTCGTGGTCGACCGGAGCAAGCCGGTACTGTGGCGCGGCGGCATGGCCAGCAACGCCCTGAAGCAGCTAATCACCGACGCCTGGTGGGACGAGCTGGATTATTTCCTGATCGACATGCCTCCCGGCACGAGCGACATACATCTGACATTGGTGCAGACGCTGCCTATTACGGGGATCGTGGTTGTCACCACGCCGCAGGAGGTGGCACTGGCCGATGCTCGTAAAGGCGTAGCTATGTTCCGCCAGGAGCAGGTGAATGTGCCGATTCTGGGACTCGTGGAGAATATGGCATGGTTCACGCCGGCGCCCCATCC
>JAQXIE010000111.1 GCA_029007645.1 Bacteroidales bacterium | reverse complement strand
CGGTAATGATTTCCTGGGCTGGGTAAATCTTCCCGGCGAGACATCCGACGAGCTGGTGAGCCGCATCGAGGCCACAGCCAAGCGTCTGCAGGAGAAATGCGACTACGTGGTGTGCGTCGGCATCGGCGGTTCATATCTGGGTGCCAAGGCCGTGAATACCGCTCTGGCCGACAATTTCGAATTCTACTACGCTCCCAATCCCAAGCACCCCAAGGTGCTCTACGCCGGCCAGAACATCGGCGAGGACTATATGGCCCAGCTCGAGAAGCTGATCAGCGGCAAGCGTTTCGGTATCATCGTGATCTCGAAGTCGGGAACCACCACCGAACCCGCCATCGCTTTCCGTATTCTCAAGGAACTTCTGGAGAAGGAAGCAGGCAAGGAGGCCGCCAAGGATCTGATTGTGGCCATCACCGACGAGAAGCGCGGCGCTCTGCGCACGCTGGCTGACCGCGAGGGCTACGAGACCTACATTATCCCCGACAATGTCGGTGGTCGTTTCTCGGTGCTCACCCCCGTGGGTCTGCTCCCCATCGCAGTTGCCGGCAACGATATCCGCGCTCTGCTCAATGGTGCCAAGGATATGGAGGCCGCTACCAAGTATGCCGGTCCCGACAACCAGTCGCAGATATATGCCCGCATGCGCAATGCCCTCTATCGCGACGGCAAGAAGATCGAGCTCCTCGTGAATTTCGATCCCCGTCTGCACTTCATGTCGGAGTGGTGGAAACAGCTCTACGGCGAAAGCGAAGGCAAGGACGGCAAGGGCATCTTCCCCGCAAGCGTTGACTTCACCACCGACCTGCACAGCATGGGTCAGTGGATTCAGGAGGGCGAGCGCACCATCTTCGAGACCGTGATCAGCGTACGCAATCAGGCCGTGGAGCGCCGCATCCCCGAGGATAAGGACAATCTTGACGGCCTCAACTACCTGGCCAGCAAGCGCATCGACGAGGTCAATAAAATGGCCGAGCTCGGCACAAAGATGGCTCACGTGGACGGTGGTGTGCCCAACATGCGCATCGAAATCGACAAGCTCGACGAGTACAACCTGGGTCAGCTCATCTACTTCTTCGAGAAAGCCTGCGGTATCAGCGGATACATGCTCGGCGTGAACCCCTTCAACCAGCCCGGCGTCGAGGCTTACAAGAAGAACATGTTCAAGCTTCTGAAGAAACCCGGCTACGAAGCCTGATTTCCAACTGCATAAAGCAAAAAACCGTCCCGGACTTCTGGAGCCCGGGACGGTTCTGTTTTCGGCTATGCGTCAGTTTTATTTCAGTAGGACTTTGTCAGCTTTGCCGTCGCTCACGCGGATGTAGATGCCGCCTGTTGTCGGCTTCGATACCCGTACGCCCTGCAGCGTGAAGTATGCCGTCTTGCCGCTTCCGGCAACCGTGGTCTCGATTCCCGTCGGAGTGCCGACTCCGATGCCTATCACCTCAACTTCCGATTCCCGCACGGAATTATTTCCGCCGGCACGCTTGGCGTAGAAGTGATAAAGTCCCTGGCGCGCAGGAATCTCCTCGCCATTGCCAATCTTGGTAAAGGTCTGCGTTTTGCCGAGTGCATCCTTATGCGTCTCGGTCACAGCTTCGCCCTCTACCCGAGCCGGCGCCGACAGAACGTCGGCCTGCCGCGGATCCTCCGCATCGGCATCGTAGTAGTAATAAATATCAGCGCCGTTCTGAGCATAGAACTTCAGCTTGTCTTCTTCGGCGGGATCCATATATACATATCCTCCCATCGCGATATCCTTGATGAAGGGCACCGGTATCACGGGAGCCGGCAGCACGAAGCTTCCCGTTATCTTGATATCCGTGATGCAAAGACGACTGCGCAAATCCTGTTCGTCGGCCGAAACGCGCTTGTCGGTCGACAACCGCAGCGATGTAAAGGGCTGATGAGTGAAATCGAACGTCACTGTTTTGGTTTCTTCATCACCCGCCTTCATCGAGAATGTCTGCTTCTGGTCGTTGACACTCAGAACAGTCTCGTCATCGTCGTTGTAGAACTTGCAAGTGAGCTCGACCTTATTGAAGGCCATCACCGTATTGAAATCGAACGTCACCGTGCCGCTGGCGCTTCGAGTTCCTATCTTCAGACCACCGGTCGAAGCATAGTAGACATCCGAAGTTTTTCCGAACTGGTCGGTTACGTCAATGCCATTGATATACTCCGATCCTGCAGTGAAGATTGCGTCCAGAGGTGTGTCGCTGGAAAGCGCATGGGTATCATCACCGCTCGTGGCGAACTTGAATTCCATCACCTGCTCGGGGGCATCGCCGCCGACATCCGCTAAATCTTCGGGACCGAACACATCCACAACAAGATTGTAGCTTGCCGTAGCCGATGCATACCGGTCATTGCCGGGGAAGGAGGCTGTGACTACGGCTTTGCCGAGACGCATGCCGAATGTCAGGTCGCCCGTATTCTCGTCTATGGTCACCACATCGGTTCCTTCAGTCACATTGAGACTGTAGGTGACATTTTCAAATTCTGCTTTATTGACTATCTCCGGGGTCGTGAACGATTCCAGCGCACTCGCCTTGACTTTCTCCTCGGGCCAGGTTATACCCTCCAGATACGTCACTTCGTCCTCTACGAGACCGGCTTGAATTTCAGTACGGATTTCATGCAGATAAGCCTTGGCCACCTTCTTATCGAAAGCGAATTCCGGCACATGTTTCCTGATAGTCACGCTCCATACGTTCTCGTTTTCGGCGCTTCCCTTCTCGCTGCGGCCCTTGACATAGAATGTCTTCGAATCCGCCTGCTCGCCCTCCGGCAATGCTATCGTAAAGCCCTCGGCCGGATATGCCTGCATCTCGAACGGACCATCTTCGGTCTCGGCTACACCGTAGGTCAGCGTGGCATCCGCATCGGCACATGTCATGGTGAATACCGTGTCATAGTAGTAAGTGCCGTCGGCGGTCACTTCCTCCTCGCCGCTGCGGAGTTTCGGCTCGGCTACTGTCTCGCCGGCTACAACCCACGTCACTGTAATCTTGGTGAAGATTGTCTGTCCATCTGCCGAAGGACGGAGGCCGACAAACTTCGTTCCCTTCTTGAATGTATAGGTATTATCTGTCGTTGTCAGCTGACCAATATAAGTAGTAGAGCTTGTAATCGAACTTGTTGCCGCATACTTGGTGTCGGAACTGTATACGTTTATTTTCTTGCCAGATTCCAGACCCTCGATCTTGATTGATTTGATCTCGTACAGAACCTCGGCATTCTCATATCCGGCGTCGGCGTTGGTGTACGCATTGACTACAATACCGCTGGCCGATTTAGTGTTCGTATTCCATGCCAAACCGTTGGTACCATCTGTTTTAGCCAGAATATTGCCATATCCGTATGGAGGTATGGTGAAATCCTGCGCCGAATACGAACCGGAAAGACTGGTAAATTTAGATTTATCCAATATGGTCTCAATCGGCTTATCCTCGACTGTCAGTGTAACCGAGCTTTCGGCGGAACGTATCATTCCGTTCTGTCCCTGAACTTCGGCATAGGCTGTGAGTGTCAGTGTGCCGAGGTCGGCGGAAGTCACTGTGTACTGGTTGGCGGCTGTGCCGTTGATATAAAGCGTTGAGCCGGTTGTTGCGCAAGTAGCTTTGATCACATCGCCGACATAAACCGTAGTATTATTCTCGACATCGAAAGTCGGAGCCGCACACTGGTTGGGATAGACTGTCAGCACATACTGAGCTGTGTTGTTGGCATAATCGCCGCTTCCGGTAAAGGTAGCTTTGATGGTTGTCGTACCGGCTGCGAGCGGCGTGACCACTCCCGTTTCGGCGACTACCGATGCAACTGTCGGTTCGGAGGATGTATATGCCAGACTACCTGTTGCTCCGGCAGGTTCGATCGTCGCTACAGGCGATTCGAAGGCCGCGCCGACAGTGGCGGAATATTCCGCTGCCGGGAAACTGATTGTAACCGGTGTCTTCGGTTTCTCGGTCACCGTTATGGTATAGGTGGCTTCTGTAGCTTTGTATGTATCGTCGTTGGTCGGGATGTAAGCCCGGATTGTGGTGGTGCCCAACTGAGTGCCCATGGTGATGGCTCCACTTGTCGCATCAACTGCTGCAATGGCCGGAATACTCGATTCCCAGCGGACATGACTTGCAGCATCCTCGGGAGTAACCTTCAGCACACGTGCTTCCGGCTGACTTCCCTGTACCATATTGACAGGTGTCGAAGGTTCGAATGCCAATGTCACCGGAGTCTTCTCAACGCCCGTCGACATATCGGCATAAATCTTAACCTTCTCCTGGTTTGACGAGGTCTTGTAGCATGC
The DNA here is from genome assembly GCA_029007645.1 of Bacteroidales bacterium. Classification (GTDB taxonomy): domain Bacteria; phylum Bacteroidota; class Bacteroidia; order Bacteroidales; family Muribaculaceae; genus Lepagella. Next base: position 3,780 of record JAQXIE010000111.1, on the reverse strand, counting down.
AAAACGTGAGCTCGAGCTATTATACTGGAGATAACGTGTTTGTGAACTATAATAAATATCTGCATTCCCTGATGCGTCAAAAGTAATCTGGGCTACACAATTCTTATCCGGCGGAGTAGCCTTGGCATTAAGTGTGTTTCCGGAGGTGGCATAAAAATATTTACCGTCGGATGTGGTGAGATACCACTGCGGTGTTCCATCGCTTGCATCCGCAGCCGATTTAAGCGTCACAATGCATGGCTCCGAATTGCCCGGATCAAGAACATCATCGCTTATAGTCACATTAACGTCGTTGTAATATCCGCTACTGTTTGCCGAACCCATGGCTACGGTTTTGGTTTTGGATGAGTAGCCTATCATGAACTGCAGGCCATCCTTCAGATCGTTGGCCGATTTCACCAGGACATATCCCGAGAAGTTGGGATCATTTACAGTCAGCGTATACTTTGCCGTGCCGGACTTATGTGTTTCCGTCTCGGCAATAGTGGCGGTGATGACCGTGCTGCCTCGTTTCAGGATCTCGACGGCACCTGTGTTGGGGTCAACGCTCGCTACCGTCGGTGCGCTTGATATATAGGTTATGGCACCCGTACTTCCGGCTGAAGAGGTAGCAACCGGAGCAGTAAAATTATCACCGACATTTACGGTATATTCAGTCTGCGGAAACGACAGACCGGCATCGTCTTTGCCTCCATCAACTGTGTAGGTAATCTCGATCTTGTTTATATCAAACCTTGCACTACGTGTACTGGCATTAGCGGTTGATTTAGCGGTATTGTATACGGATACGGTTGATGCCGACAGATTGTCTATTGTAATTACCCTACCTGAAGCAATCTGAACATCCGTAGTGGTCATCGCTCCATCATCGACCTTGTATCTTGCAGAAGTAGCTGAATTAGATCCTACCACGACCTTTGTGATAGTCACACCCTCCTTGGCTGTAAAGGTTATATAACCTCCTGTCGTCTTTGTGGTGGAAGAGGGTTGATATAAACGGATATGGTTTGAATTAATAGCCGGATCGGCCGTACCATTTCCTTTGAATGATGCGTAGGAAATATAAGTATCCAATGAGCCACTCACACTTGAGAATGTAGTTTGGGAGGCTACTTCGGCTTTCATCTCCGCTGCGCCGGTAATCATCAGCAGTATGGCAAGACTACGGAGCCATAGATCTTTACGTAATTTTATACTCATATTATATTGATTTAAAGTTTGTTATTAGGTTGTTTTCTCGTACTGTATTTGGACCCGGGATCTCTATTTTAGACCCCATTCTATTTTCCGGCAAAAATAATAAAAATAGAATAATTCAAATACAATTTTTCCACTCATTTTAAACGGGAAACAAAAATTTAACACTCCCATTTCGCAACGTCTGGAACGGCGCCATCCACATCGCCTGTAGATACCGCCGCCAGCTATGCCCCGCATTCATAGGTTGACGACGTGGACGTCGTCATTCCAGTCAGCTACTGGAACGGCGACGTCCACGTCGCCTGAGCTCAGCTCTTTCTGAGTTTATTCAGGCACTTGCGTCAGCAGGTCTGTGGCAAACGGCACAAGCTTGTGTCTAATAATTACTTCTGTGAGCTTCTGTTAGTCAGTGTGGCAAAAAGCTCCGCTTTTGCCGTTGAGTTCCGTGCCTTGATATCTTTATATTTCCAATATGCGAAAATTGAATTAAAATTCGTATTTGTACGGAATTATCGTTAAATTTGCGCACTTATTTGAAGTTGTTTAAACAACTTCACTATTCAGATTAAGATGCCAGAAGTATCAGAACGCGGCCGATTGATGCCCGCGTCCCCTATCCGCCGCCTCGCCCCGTTGGCCAATGAAGCCAAGGCCCGCGGCATAAAAGTTTACCACCTGAACATCGGCCAGCCCGATGTCCCCACCCCTCAGGTGGGTCTTGACGTCCTCAAAACCATTGACCGCAAGGTGCTTGAATACAGCCCGTCGGCCGGTCTGCCCTCGCTTCGCAAAAAACTCTGCGAGTATTATCACCGCTTCAACATAGATGTCGACGTCGACGACATTATCGTCACCACCGGAGGTTCAGAGGCCGTGCTCTTCGCTTTCATGGCATGCCTCAATCCCGGCGATGAAATAATAGTCCCCGAACCGGCCTATGCCAATTATATGGCGTTCGCCATCTCGGCAGGCGCAAAAATCGTCACCGTACCTTCAAGCATCGACAAAGGTTTCGCTCTGCCTCCGGTCGAGGAGTTCGAAAAACTAATCACTCCCCGCACCAAGGGAATACTTATATGCAACCCCAACAACCCCACCGGCTATCTCTACACGATGAAGGAGATGCTGCAGATCCGCGATCTGGTCAAGAAATATGACCTGTTCCTTTTCTCCGACGAGGTATACCGCGAATTCTGCTACACGGGCGCCCCATATATTTCGGCGTTCCATCTGCCAGGCATCGAAGAACAGGTAGTGCTGATCGATTCGGTTTCCAAGCGTTACAATGAATGCGGAATCCGTGTCGGTGCGCTGATCACCAAGCACAAGGAGCTGAAAAAGAACGTGATGAAATTCTGCCAGGCGCGACTCAGCCCACCGCTGCTGGGTCAGATCGTAGCCGAAGCATCCATAGACACTCCGCAGGAATATATGCTCGAGACTTATAACGAATATGTGGAGCGACGCAAGTTCCTGATCGACGAGCTCAACAAGATACCCGGGTGCTATACGCCCATCCCGATGGGAGCGTTCTATACGGTAGTTAAACTGCCCGTTGACGATGCCGACAAATTCTGCCAGTGGTGTCTGCGGGAGTTCGATCTTGACGGCGAGACAATCTTCATGGCGCCGGCTTCCGGCTTCTACACCAATCCCGAGCGTGGCCGCGATGAAGTGCGCATGGCCTACGTCCTGAAACGCGAGGACCTGGCCCGGGCTATGAAAATCCTTGCCGCCGCACTGCAGGCTTACCCCGGCCGCACCAACTGATCAAGACAAACAAGGTAAAAAACACCCCCGCAAACATCGGCTTGCGGGGGTGTGATATTTTGTAGTCTTAAACAATTCAATTCTTGGCGAGCCAGTCGGTGACATTGCGCTCTATACGGGCGGCAAGGTCGGTGCAGTCGGCTTTCTCGAACTTGCGGCCGGTGATGTGCTCGTACAACTCGATGTAGCGTTCGCTTACGCTGGCAACAAACTCCGGTGTCATCTCCGGGCATACCTCGCCTTCGCGGCCCATGAAATGATGGTCGATCAGCCACTGGCGTACAAATTCCTTGCTGAGCTGACGCTGCTCCTCGCCCTTGGCAAAACGCTCCTCGTAACCGTCGGCATAGAAGTAACGGGATGAATCCGGAGTGTGGATCTCGTCGATAAGGATCACCTCGCCGTTGCGGATACCGAATTCATATTTTGTGTCAACAAGTATCAGACCCTTGTCGGCGGCCATCTTCGTACCCAAGGCAAACAGCTTGCGGGTATATTCCTCCATCTTCTTGTAGTGCTCCTCGCTGACCAGACCCTGAGCTATGATTTCCTCGCGCGAAATGTTTTCGTCGTGTCCTTCGGCAGCCTTGGTGGTAGGCGTGATGATGGGTTCGGGGAATTTCTCGTTGTAGCGCATGCCGTCGGGAAGTTTCACACCGCAAAGTTCGCGGCATCCCTTCTGATACTCGCGCCATGCCGATCCCGTCAGATAACCGCGGATAATCATCTCCACGGGCGCGCCTTCGGCCTTTACGCCTACCGTAACCATCGGATCGGGAACTCCACGCTTCCAGTTCGGAACTATCTCCG
>JAQXIE010000110.1 GCA_029007645.1 Bacteroidales bacterium | reverse complement strand
GCCGAGCTGGTCTGCACCAACCTGATATTTCTGGCGGCGGCGAGCCTGTTCGAAAGCAACATACTGGTACATCATGAATCGACCAAACTGATTCAGTACGACCGCATAGAGCTGATCCGGCCCGAGAGCCGCGAAGAGCTGAAAGCCGATCTGGAGAAGCGCACAGGGCTGCAAATCACTAAGCTTCAGGTGGGAGCAATCGATTTCCTGCGGGATATGGCTATAGTCAAGATCTACTACCGTACGGACACCCAGGCCCAGGAGGCACAGATAAATCATGAACTGAAAATATCGCGCGAGGAATGGACAGATGTAAAGGAATAATTCTGGCAGCGGCACTGGCGGCACTGACCGTGCCGGCGGCGGTTGCCGGCGACAAAGCGGGCCTGAACGTATCGGCAGGCGTCGAGAAGGATTTCGGCAAAAAATGGAGCGTGAGCGCGGAAACGGAGTTCCGCTCGCGCAACAATTTCCGCACCGCCGACCGCTGGAGCATCGGCATCAACGGCGAGTACAAGCCCGTCAAATATTTCAAGATATCGGCCGGCTATACTTTCCTTTACGACAATTTCCCGGAGAAGATCACCTACAACGACGACGGCGACTACAACAACTGGCGGCCGAGCTACTGGGGGTCACGGCATCGTGTGAATGTGTCGCTGACGGGTTCGGTCACCGCGGGACGGTTCAAGTTCTCGCTGCGCGAGCGCTGGCAGTATACGTATAGGCCGGAACAGACCACGACACGCTACGACTTCGACAACGCCAAGTGGGAAGACACCCGCGTACGCGCCAAGGGCAACAACGTGCTCCGCTCGCGCATCCGCGCCGAATGGAACATCCGCGGCAGCAAGGTAGACCCCTATGCCGATGTCGAGTTCTTCAATTCCTGGGCTCTCAGCAAGATAAGATACACAGTGGGCGCCGAATGGAAACCGAGAAAACAGCACACATTCACCCTGTTCTACCGCTACCAGCAGGTGAATAACGACGACTTCGACAACGAGCCGAATCTCCACATCATCGGCTTGGGTTACAATTTCAAATTCTGAACGCAAGATGAAAAAACATATCGCACTGCTGGGTGCGCTGGCGCTTCTGACGGGATGCGTCAAGGACGACACCGACTTCTCCGGCATCATCGAGGGAGACGGCTTCAAGCCCATCGACATAAAGTTCGACTATACGCCGCTCAGCGAGACCGAGGGCGCAATCCCGGCCGACGACAACGACTATCATGAGAACAGCACGTTCGGCTACCACGTCCGCATCGACTATTCGGGCGGAACGGCCACAGTGAGCGGCGACACTCAGCGCGTCAGCATCAGTGTCGACGGCGCGCATGTCACGGTGACCTCGGCCGTATCGGGTATGGAATATATTCTGAGCGGCAGCAGCAGCGACGGCTCGTTCAAGCTCTACGGCGAAAACAAGTACATGCTGACGCTCGATGGCGTGAACCTGACCAATCCTCACGGCGCGGCGATCAACAACCAGTGCGGGAAGTCGCTCTACGTGGTGCTGGCCGACGGCAAGACCAACAAGCTGGCCGACGGTAAGGAATACCAGATTGTGGGCATCGAGGATATGAAGGGCGCGTTCTTCAGCGAGGGCCAGACCATCTTCAGCGGCAAAGGCACGCTCGAGGTCACTGCACAGGGACGCCACGGGATAGTCAGCGACGACTATATCGTGTTCCGCCCCGGCAACGTGATTAATGTGACCTGTAGCTCGGGCCACGGCGTGAAGGCCAACGACGGCGTGTCGATACGCGGCGGCGTGCTGAACATCGGCGTCACCGCCCCCGGAGCCAAGGGCATCAACTGCGATATGGACATAGATATCTACGCAGGCCGCACCACGGTCATCACCTCCGGAGGTACCGTTGTCAACAGTCCCGAGGACACATCGTCATGCTCGGCCATAATGAGCGACACCAATATCAGTATCAGCGGCGGCGTGCTCAACTGCAAGAGCGAAGGTCCGGGCGGCAAAGGCATCAATTGCAAGCGAACTGACCCCAATGATACCTCCACCGGCAACATTTCAATCACCGCTGCCACGGTCAATGTCGTGACCACCGGAGAAAAAAGTGAAGCCTCGCCCAAGGGAATCAAGGCCGACGGCTCCGTGACAATCAATGGCGCCAACGTCTACTCCTACTCCGCACACAGCGACCCCGTAGACGGCAAAACCGGATTCTCCTACTCGCAGGGTTACACCGACCTGACCAACACCGGC
>JAQXIE010000109.1 GCA_029007645.1 Bacteroidales bacterium | reverse complement strand
CATGCCGGCCGAATCGGTTAAAAATATCGAGGTTATAACGGAGCCCGGAGCCAAATACGACGCCGAAGGCGTAGGCGGTATCCTGAACCTGATAACCGAGACCAAGACGCAGCGCGACGGCTATTCGGGATCGATAGGTCTGAACTACGGCGCCCGTCAGGCAGCAGCGTTCGGCAGCTTTAACGGTCGCCTGAACAAAGTCTATGCCAGCGCCAATGTCACTTATGCCGATAATGGACCCTCGGATCAGACAAACGATCAGACGGACGAAACCTTTTTCCTGAACAACCCCGATGCTTACAGACAGCTGACCGTGGCAAATCAGAAGGTTAAATTCGGGTTTGTTCAGGCTGCGTTGAATATGAGCTGGGAACCGAACGAGAAGAACCTGTTCACATGGGGAGGCTCGCTGATGAGCGTAAATGCCAAGATAAAGGATGCGTCTTCGAAGACGAGTCTTTTTGACAAGGCCGGCATGTTGCAATGGGCATACGGTATGAATTCGGGTGGCAAACTCAACACCCTCGGCGCCACGGCGAATGCCTCGTACCGTCATGTGTTCGGTTCGGACGATGCCCATCGTCTGCTGATCGGATACCAGTTCAATTTCGGCAATAATCTGCTCGATTTCAACACTGAGACGCATGGGATAGAGAACTATCCCGTATTGTTGCCCTGGACCATCAATCACAACAACAACATTACCCGGGAGCATACCATGCAGGTGGATTATTCCAATCCGTTCGGATCGGGGAAGCATACGCTGGATGCCGGTGCCAAGGTGATATTGCGTCATAATCTCGGTCGGTCGAACGGATATGTGACGGACCTGCCCGGGAATGTCCCTGCAGACAATCCGAACAATGTCGACGTGAATCAGGACCAGGACGTCTATGCCGGCTATCTGAGCTATACCGGTAACTTTGATCCGGTTTCGGTGGTGGCGGGCATCCGTTACGAGCATACCGAGATGAGTATGGATTTCAAGAAAGGCCAGGGTCGGAATTTCACGAGCCATCTTAACGATTGGGTGCCGAATGCGGCTGTCAGCTATAATTTCAGTCCGGCGCATTCGCTGCGGCTGGCATATCAGATGCGTATTTCACGTCCTTCGATCGACCAGCTCAATCCTTACCGCATGACGGTAAATACGGAGATACAGACCGGGAATCCGGACCTGACGAGCGAACGCAGCAATCTGATTTCGCTGACCTATACCAACTTCGGACGCATAATGGGCGGCAATGTCAGAATCGAGTATTCCCGGACATCCAACAATATAATCAATTATTCCTATTTCGAGGATATGTACCGGATATCGACATTCGGCAACTACGGACTGACGTCGCGCACCACATTGTCGGGTTTTCTGAACATCAACATCACACAGAAGATGACCTTGTCGCTTAACGGTGAAGTGAATTATACCGACATACGTTCGAAGCAACTCGACCAGCGTAACAGCGGCTGGGGAGGCAATTACGGAATAAGCTGGAGCTGGACCGGTCCGTGGGATATGAAATTCAATGCCTACGGTGGCCACGCACTACATATGATCGATTTGCAGGGATGGTCCAGCGGCTGGTACTATTACGGATTGGGCGTGGGTAAGGATTTCCTGAAAAACAAGAGCCTGCATATTACACTGAGCGCCGGCAATTTCCTGACAAGCCGGCAATTCTTCAAGAGTCACATACGCACGGCCGATGCAATCAAGAATACGAATTTCAGCAACAAAGTCTGGTCGGTCGGCCTTTCCATAAGTTGGGAATTCGGTAATATGAAGGAGCGAGTCAAGTCGACTGGCATCGACATCAACAACAACGATCAGTCGACAGTCCGCGGCAATACTACCATCAACAGCGGCGCAACCCGATAATAGAATGTTTTTTGAAAAAAGTATGACAGAGAAGAGCATGAATGAGGCATGCCCTTCCATTATTCCGAAAAAAATCTTAATTTTGTAGATTAATAAAGAACACTATGGGATTCAAGGATTTTTTTAAGAGAAATAAGAACAAAGAGAAAGAGCAGGAGACGCTCGACAGCGGGTTGAACAGGACCAAGGAGAGCGTATGGAGCCGCATATCGCATGCCGTGGCGGGCAAGAGCAAGGTTGACGAGGAGGTGCTCGACAATCTTGAGGAAGCCTTTATCATGAGCGATGTGGGGGCTGAGACGACGCTGAAGATTATCGACCGTCTCGAGAAGCGTGTGGCCGAGGACAAGTACGTCGGCAGCGAGGAACTGCGGACGTTGCTGACCGATGAAATCACACAGATGCTCGAGAAACCGCATGACGGCGAGCCGCTTGAGGATTTCGAGCTTCCGTCGGGCGACGGCCCCTATGTGATAATGGTAGTCGGAGTGAACGGCGTAGGCAAGACCACGACAATTGGCAAGCTGGCGCATCAATACAAAGAAGCCGGCTACAAGGTTGTTCTCGGTGCGGCCGACACCTTCAGAGCGGCGGCCATCGAGCAGCTTGACATCTGGGGTGAACGCGTGGGCGTGCCCGTAATCAAGCAGAAGATGGGCAGCGATCCGGCGGCCGTGGCATTCGACACGGTATCTTCGGCCAAAGCCCAGGGAGCCGATGTGGTGATTATCGACACCGCGGGCCGACTGCACAATAAGGTCGGACTGATGAACGAGCTCACCAAAGTTAAGAATGTGATGAAGCGCGTCGTGCCTGACGCTCCACAGGAGGTTCTGCTGGTGCTCGACGGTTCGATGGGCCAGAACGCCTTCGAACAGGCCAAGCAGTTTGTCGCTGCCACCGAAGTCAACACGCTGGCGATCACCAAACTCGACGGTACTTCGAAAGGAGGTGTTGTGATCGGCATCAGCGATCAGTTCAAGATTCCGGTAAAATATATCGGACTGGGCGAGAAGGTTGACGACCTGCAGATTTTCCATCCCGAGGAGTTTGTGCGCTCTCTTTTCGGTAGTGCCATATGATAAAGAATAAAGTAGACATAATCACGATGGGCTGCTCGAAGAATCTGATAGATTCCGAGCGGCTGCTTCGGCGTCTTGAGGCCAAGGGCTATGCCGTGAGTCATGATCCCGAGGAGCCTGACGGCGAATATGTGGTGGTGAATACCTGTGGATTCATCGGCGACGCCAAGGAGGAGTCGGTGAACATGCTGCTTGAGCTCGGCGAGCTGAAAGCCGACGGACGAATCGGATCGATTGTCGTGATGGGCTGTCTGTCGGAGCGCTACCGTAATGAATTGCCCGACGAGATGCCTGAAATTGACCGGTGGTACGGCAAATTCGACTGGGATGCCTTTGTCAATGGCCTTCCCGATCTGAAAAACGCTGACAGACCCCGCGATTGGGAACGCAAACTGACCACTCCCCCGCATTCGGCATATCTGAAGATCTCGGAAGGATGCAACCGGTTCTGCGCCTTCTGCGCGATTCCGCTCATCACAGGCAGGCACACATCACGCCCGATTGAGGAAATCGCGAGCGAAGTACGCGATCTGGTCAGCCGCGGCGTAAAAGAATTCAATGTCATAGCCCAGGATCTGTCGTCGTACGGCATGGATTTCGACGGCAAGCATCATCTGGCTGAACTGATAGATACGATTGCCGATATACCCGGGGTAGAATGGATCAGACTGCATTACGCCTACCCTGCCGACTTCCCGATGGATATTCTGGATGTTATGGCCCGGCGCGACAATGTGTGTAAATATCTCGACATCGCACTGCAGCATATATCCGACAACCAGCTCAAGGCCATGCGGCGCCATATCGACAAGGAATCGACCATAAAGCTGCTTGACGAGATTCGTCGCCTGGTGCCGGGCATCAAGATACGCACCACGCTCATGGTCGGTTTCCCTGGCGAAACGGAACAGGATTTCGAAGAACTGCTGGACTTCGTCCGCACGCAACGCTTTGACAGAATGGGCGCGTTCGCATACTCGGAGGAGGATGATACCTATGCGGCGATGAACTATGAGGACAACGTGCCCGACGATGTGAAGCAGAGCAGACTGGACCGGCTGATGGCCCTGCAGCAAAGCATCGCAGAGGAGGAAAGCGAAAAAATAGTAGGACACCGCGTGCGGCTGCTGGTTGACAGCAAGGAGGGCGGAGAGCTGGTATGCCGTTCCCAATGGGACAGCCCAGAAGTCGACCTGGAATACCATGTCGCAGGATCCGACGCACAGCCCGGTGATTTCATCATGGCCGAGATTACCGACGCCGACATATTCGATTTCCAGGCTCGGGAAGTAAAGTGAAATATTATGACCGACTCGCCGACATATTGCTATTTTTATCGACTTCCCGGACAGCGGGAAGTCATAGGAGGTTGCAGTGATAGAAAATTGCAATCACCTGAGGGCAAAGGGTTTATGATATCATCATTCAAGTCGGAGTCGAATATTTTCATACCGTGTGACAGCAACTGTGAACTTTCGGATGCTCAAGCCGTCATGGACCGGAACCAAGGAAAATCCACATACAGGTTTCCGCAAGTTTCGACCGAACGGGAAGACCATCGACGCGAGGTTTGCGATATAGTGGAATGCGAGAAGCAGGGGCTTGTCAGGAAAGTGGTCGCCGCGCGTTGTCGCGTGTCGGTGGACAGTGTCGATATTGCGGAGACATTCCGTGAGTTGTGCCGGCGCTACCCCGATGCATTTGTGTTCCTGTTCTCCACACCCGAGAGCGGCACATGGATGGGAGCTACTCCCGAAACGCTGTTGATCAGAAAAGGAAATCAGATAGAGTCGATGGCCTTGGCAGGAACGCGGCGTGCCGGAACCGCCGGACCATGGGACGAGAAGAACTGTAAAGAGCAACAAGTGGTGACGGAGCACATCACATCGGTATTCCGCGACTGTGGATTCGAACCGGAGTCTAATGGGCCGATCACGCGGCAAGCAGGCGGCATAGAGCATCAGATGACGATTGTGAAGGCAAAAATCGACGATGAATACGGAAGCAACGCATTGAACGTATTGGCACGCCGATTGTCGCCCACACCGGCGGTATGCGGTATGCCGACAACAGAAGCCATGGCATTGATCGAAGCTAATGAGAGCTTCGAACGGGCATATTACGGAGGCTATTGCGGCCCCTGCGAGGCCGACGGCGATTTTCGGCTGTACGTTAATCTGCGGAGCGGATGGTTCGAACCCTACAGATTTTGCCTCATGGCCGGCGGCGGTATAATGCCGGAATCGGATGCCGATTCTGAATGGGAGGAAACAGAGCGAAAAATGGAAACATTAAACAAAGCAATAATACTTAATCAAATCCAATAATATGATAAAAACAGCATTAATAGGTCTGGCACTTGCTGCATTTGCAGTGAGCGGCATGGCTCAGGAACATCTGAAAAGCCTGAACGGCGATGTTCTGGACAAGACTGTGGCTCCGCAGGAGGATTTCTACAAGTATGTGAATTCCGACTGGATGAAGAAGCATCCGCTGACAGGTGAGTATTCCCGCTACGGGCAGTTCAATATCCTGAACGACTCGACCAACGAGCGCGTGCGCCGACTGGTAACGGGACTTTCGGCCACCAATCCTGCAAAGGGCACGAACGCCTACAAGATCGCCAGCATCTATGAGCTGGCAATGGATTCGGTACGCCGCAACAAGCTTGGCGCCGAGCCGGTGAAGCCTGTGCTCTCCAAGATTGAAAACACACCCTCGGATGGCATGGAGGATCTGCTGATCGAAATGCATATGAAGTATGGTAGCCCCTTCTTCAACGGCGGTCCGCAGGAGGACCTCGCAAACAGCAAGGTATATGCCATGTATCTTAGTTCCACCGGTCTCGGACTTGGCGACCGCGACTACTATCTGAAGAAGGATAAGAAGAACCGTGAAATCCTGGCAGCCTACAACAAGCTGATCCAGACCGACATGAAGCTTGCAGGCTACAGCGCCAAAGACGCCAAGCGCATCGCTAAGAATGTGATCAAGATCGAGACACTGCTGGCCGACTCCACATGGACACGCGAGCAGAGCCGCAACATCCCGGCCATGTATAATGTGCGCGGCATGGATCAGGTTGCCAAGATGTATCCCAACATTCCTATCCGTCGTCTGATTGAAGAAGGCATGAAGATTAAGGCACCCGAGACGATAATTGTAACGGAACTGAATACCGTACAGCAGGCCAACGACCTTCTGGGAAGTCTGACTGATCGTGAGAAAAAGGATTATTATCTATGGGAAGCCCTAAGCGGAGCGGCTCCCTACCTGAGCGACGCCTTCTCGGATGCATCGTTTGAATTCAACAAGATAATGAGTGGAGTGCAACAGCAGCGTCCCCGCTGGAAGAAAGCCCTGGGAGCCGTTGAAGGCGCCATGGGCGAAGGTATCGGCGAACTCTATGTCGAGAAGTATTTCCCCGAGAGTTCCAAGGAATACATGGTCGGTCTGGTCGAGAACCTGCGCACTGCACTGGGCAAGCATATAATCAATCTGCCCTGGATGTCGGACGATACCAAGGTTCAGGCCATGAAGAAGCTGAACTCGATCGTTGTCAAGATCGGTTATCCCGACAAATGGAAGGACTACTCGCTGCTGGTGATCGATCCTGAGCTGTCATACTACGAAAATATGCAGAATGTGAGCTTGTGGGCACAGGACCGCTATCTTGAGAAGTGGGGCAAGCCTGTTGACCGCACGGAGTGGCACATGACACCCCAGACCATCAACGCCTATTACAATCCCATCAACAATGAGATAGTGTTCCCTGCCGGTATCCTTCAGGCTCCCTTCTTTGATCCCGAGTCGAGCGACGCCGAGAATTATGGCGGCATCGGAGTGGTGATCGGTCATGAACTGACACACGGTTTCGACGACCAGGGCTGCAACTTCGACTACGAGGGCAACATGCAGAACTGGTGGACAGCCGAAGACGCCGAGGCGTTCCAGAAGCTGACGCAGGGTCTGGCCGATCAGTTCAGCGCCGTGAAGATCATCCCCGACCTGAATGCCAACGGACAGTACACATTGGGCGAGAACATCGCAGATCAGGGCGGTCTGCGCGTGGCTTACACCGCATGGCTCGACTCTCAGAAGAAGAAAGGCGTAGACATTACAAGCGAGGAGGCCAAGATCGACGGATTCGATCCGACGCAGGTATTCTACATGAACTTCGCCAATCTCTGGGCAGGCAATATCCGTGACGAGGAAGCTCGCCGACTGACCACGATAGACCCCCACTCGCTGGGTAAGAACCGTGTAAACGTTTCGTTGCGTAACATCGAACCGTTTATGAAAGCATTCGGCGTCAAGGAGGGCAACGCAATGTTCCGTCCGGAATCGGAGCGCGTCATAATATGGTAATTCTCTGACAGATAGATATAAACAATTTGAAAGGGATGCTGATCTGATGATTGGCATCCCTTTCCTTTTTATAAAATTCATAAAATCGAAGGCATTTGGTTGTTAAATCAAATTAATATAAGTATATTTGCAATGAAAAACTAATTCATGTTCTCGGACTCAGGAAGTCCGGGGCAATTCGATACACTCGATATGAAGAAACATAATTTTTACGCAGGACCCAGCATCCTGACTCCCACGACGATTCAGAAAACGGCTGATGCAGTAATCAATTTCGCCGACACAGGCCTGTCGATTCTGGAGGTGTCTCACCGCAGCAAGGAATTCCAGGCAGTGATGGACGAGGCACAGGCTCTTACCAAGGAGCTCCTCAATCTCCCGGACGACTACCATGTGCTGTTCCTGGGCGGTGGCGCAAGTCTGCAGTTCTGCATGGCTCCGTTCAATCTTCTGAACAAGAAGGCAGCGTACATGAACACGGGCACCTGGGCGTCAAACGCCATCAAGGAGGCTAAAATCTTCGGTGAAGTCGATGTTGTGGCATCGTCCGAGGATTCGAAGTTCACATATATCCCCAAGGATTATGTGATTCCCGCCGACGCCGATTACTTCTACTACTGCAGCAACAACACCATCTACGGTACGGAGCTGCGTAAGGATCCCGATTCGCCGGTACCCATGGTATGCGACATGTCGTCGGATATTTTCTCGAGAGTGTTCGATCCAACGAAGTATGAACTGATTTTCGCCGGCGCTCAGAAGAATCTGGCACCCGCCGGTGCGACGATCGTGATTGTCAAGGAGTCCGCTCTCGGTAAGGTGAATCGCGAGATCCCGACGATGCTCGACTACCGCACGCACATCAAGAAGGGTTCGATGTTCAATACACCTCCGGTGCTGCCCATCTACTCTGCCCTGATGACTCTGCGTTACTACAAGGAGCAGGGCGGTGTTGCCGAAATGGAGCGACGCGACCTGGAGAAGGCTGCAATTCTGTACGATGAGATCGACCGCAACAAGCTGTTCCGCGGCACGGTAGCTACCGAGGACCGCTCCATCATGAACGTATGCTTTGTGATGAACCCCGAATACGCAGAGCTTGAGAAAGACTTCCTGGACTTCGCGTCGAGCAAGGGTATGGTCGGCCTGAAGGGTCATCGTTCGGTAGGCGGTTTCCGTGCGTCGCTCTACAATGCTCTTCCCAAGGAGAGCGTGGAGGCACTGGTTGCCTGCATGAAGGAATTCGAAGCTAAACATTAAGAATATCCGCACATGAAGATACTTGTTTTCACCGAGAAGCCGTTTGCTCCGGCAGCGGTCAAGGCTATTGAGAATGCCGTCAATGCCTCGGGCAACGATCTGGAGATCGTTGAGGAAGGCACCCGTCAGGACCTGCTTGAAGCCATCAAGGATGCCGACGGCCTGATTGTACGCAGCGACAAGATCACTGCCGACATCATGGATGCCGCTCCCAAGCTCAAGACTATAGTCCGCGCCGGCGCCGGTTATGACAACATCGACCTCGAGGCCGCCACGAAGCATGGCATCTGTGTCATGAACACCCCGGGCCAGAACTCCAACGCTGTCGCCGAGCTGGTGTTCGGTATGATCATCATGATGTGCCGCAATCAGTACAACGGCAAATCCGGTTCGGAGCTCAAGGGCAAGTCGCTGGGTCTCTATGCCTTCGGTCAGGTAAGCCGCAACGTGGCCAGAATCGCCAAAGGATTTGACATGAAACTGTCGGCTCTCGACACATTTGTTCCCGACGTGATGATGGAGGGCGAAGGCGTGAAGCCTCTGCATGACCCGAAGGAATTGTTCTCCGAGAACGATTTCGTATCGCTTCATATCCCGGCGACTCCCGAGACCAAGGGTTCCATCGGCTACGACCTTGTGATGCTGATGCCCAAGAACGGCGTACTGATCAATACCGCCCGCAAGGAAGTGATCGACGAGCCCGGTCTGATCAAGGCTCTCGAGGAACGCCCCGACCTGCGCTATGTGGCCGATGTTAAGCCTGACAACGCCGAGGAGTTTGAGAAGAAATTCGGTGCCCGTGTGTTCTTCACTCCCAAGAAGATGGGCGCTCAGACAGCCGAGGCAAATTACAATGCCGGCGTGGCAGCCGCCGAGCAGGTTATCGCCTACCTCAAGGATGGCTGGAACAAATTCCAGGTAAACAAGTAAAACCGACTTTACGTGTCATTCGAACGTCCGGCCTTTTGCCGGACGCTTTTTTTGGAATAGACCTTGATTTTTTAATATAAATGTGGGCCTTTATTCCGAAAGTAAAAAAAAATGACTAATTTTGCATTCTGAACTGGGCAAACCGGTTCGGTATGCAATAAGTTTGTATTCCAGACGAGCCCAAAAATAAAGTTTTCAGAATGGGACTGTTTTCATTTACGCAGGAAATAGCGATGGACCTTGGTACCGCCAACTCCATCATTATTCATAATGACAAGATAGTTGTAGACCAGCCGAGTGTGGTTGCGATCGAGAACAAGACCGACAAGCTGCTGGCAGTCGGAGAGAAAGCGCACCAGATGGAGGGGAAAGAACCTCCCGGCATCCGGACGATACGTCCTTTGCGCGACGGTGTGATCGCCGACTTCAACGCTGCAGAGCAGATGATCCGCGGTATGGTCAAGATGGTCAGCAACAAACGTCGCTGGTTCTCACCAGCGCTTCGCATGGTGGTATGTATTCCCTCGGGATCGACTGAGGTTGAGATACGTGCCGTGCGCGACTCGAGCGAGCATGCAGGCGGACGCGATGTATACATGATTTACGAACCTATGGCTGCTGCGCTGGGCATCGGACTCGATGTCGAGGCCCCCGATGGCAACATGATTGTCGATATAGGTGGCGGTAGCACAGAGATTGCCGTGATCTCGCTCGGCGGTATTGTGTCGAACAAGAGCATCCGTATCGCCGGAAATGATCTTACGGCTGATATTCAGGAGCATATGGCCCGCGTTCACAACCTTAAGGTAGGCGCGACAATGGCTGAGCAGATCAAAATCAATGTCGGTTCTGCACTGCCTAATCTGGAGAATCCGCCGGAACCTTTCCTGGTGTGCGGTCCCAACAAAATGACATCGCTGCCTATGGAAGTTCCCGTGACTCACGAGGAAATATCTCACTGCATCGAGAAGTCCATATCCAAGATGGAGACGGCTATACTCGACGCTCTGGAGCAGACGCCTCCCGAGCTCTATGCCGATGTAGTGAGAAACGGTATCTATCTGGCCGGTGGCGGCGCTTTGTTGCGCGGTCTCGCGAAACGACTGACAGATAAGATCAGAATTGAATTCAAGGTTGCCGATGATCCGTTGCACGCAGTGGCAAAGGGTACTGGCGTGGCTCTGAAGAATATCAACAAGTTCTCATTCCTGATACGATAAACCCAGATACTTCGGAATGAGAAATATCCTCAACTTCATTCTGAAATATTCGAGGTGGTTCGTATTTGTCATCTATGCCTCGATAAGTATCATACTGCTGGTAGTCAACAAGAACTATCAGCAGTCGATATATCTGACGTCAGCCAATGTTGTCACGGGCAGCGTGTACGAGACGTGGTCGGCTGTGACCGGCTATTTCCATCTCAAATCCATCAACGAGAGCCTGCAGGCGCGCAATGCCGAGTTGCAGAACGAGGTGCTGAATCTGAGCAGTCGGCTCCGCGAATATCAGGCTGCCTTGAGCGACACGATCCCCACTCCTACAGGCGAGCGATTTGACTACGTGGCGGCGGGTGTGGTCAACAATAATACGCACCATCCGCTGAACTATTTCACCATCAATCGCGGTGCGCGTGATGGAGTGGCTACCGGCATGGGCGTGGTTGACCAGAACGGCGTGGTAGGAATTGTCAATGTCGCGGGTCCGAAGATGGCCCGCGTGATATCGTTGTTGAATGAGAAGCAGCATTTTTCGGTCAAAATCAAGGGCACGACATTCGTCGGATCCTTCTGGTGGAAAGGCGGCGATCCGAATATCGGATACGTCGAGGAGATACCTCGCCATGCCACATATCAGATAGGTGACACGATAGTCACCTCAGGCTATTCGACAGCATTTCCCGAAGGTATTCCTGTCGGCGTGATCGTAAGTAAAGTGAACGCCAGGGACAACTCGTTCTTTACATTCCGAATCAAGCTGGCTTCGGACTTCAGGACCATCAACGCCGTGCGTGTAATCAAGGACATATACAAAGCCGAGATCGATTCGCTGGCCACTCACGACATTAACGAAAGCAAATAACATGAACCGCAGTATATTTACCAATCTGGCAGTAGCTCTGATATTGATATTGGTGCAGGTTCTGATCTGCAATCACATCATGCTGTTCAACGTAGCCGTGGCGTTCGTGTTTATTTACGTGATAGTCAGCATGCCCATGAGCATGAAGGTGGACTGGCTGCTGACAATCGCATTCTTTATGGGGCTGCTGGTCGACATGTTCTCGGATACTGCCGGACTGAATGCCCTGGCATGTACGGTGCTTGCCTTTGTGCGTCGCCCTGTGTTGTTCGCTTATATCTCGAAGGACGATCATACCAAAGCGGTGACTCCCACGGTGCGCAGTCTCGGATTCTCGGTCTATGCCAAATACCTCTTTACGTTGTCGCTGATTTATTGCGCGCTGGTATTTATCCTAGAATTCTTCTCCTACGCGGCATTCCGTGAGATTGCAATAATGACGGGTGCAAGCAGCCTCTTTACGTTCCTGACCTTACTTGCTCTCGACAGCTTAATCGTTGCCAAACAGTGAGAAAAGACTATCAACTCGAAAAAAGAAAATACGTAATTGGAGGATTTGTCACATTGATAGTCCTCATATACATCGTGCGTCTGTTCTCGCTCCAGATCGGTGACGGCCGATACAAGGAGAGCGCCGACAGCAATGCGTTTCTGCGGCGTGTGATCTATCCGGCTCGAGGACTGGTTTATGACCGAAACGATCGGCTGATCGTGCTCAACAAGCCGGCCTATGACGTGATGTTGATTCCCAAGGACGTTGCGCCCTTCGACACGGCTTTGTTGTGCAAGGTGCTCAACATTACTCCCGAACAGCTTCGCGAGAAGTGGGCCGACATGAAGGATACGCACAAGAATCCCGGATATTCCGCTTACACTCAGCAGAAACTCATCACGCATCTTTCGCAGGAAGATTACGGCAGACTTCAGGAAAAACTGTATATGTTTCCGGGCTTCTTCATCCAGAACAGAAGCGTGCGGGAATATTCCACAGTAGCCGGTGCGAATATTTTGGGCAATATCCGCGAGGTTTCGGCGGGCGATATCGAGCGCGACCGCTATTACAAGCGTGGCGACTATACCGGTGACCTCGGGATAGAAAAAAGTTACGAGACAGCGTTGCGCGGCCGTAAAGGCGTGGAGATTCTGATGAAGGATGCCTATGGCCGTATCAAGGGGAAATATGAAAATGGCAAGTATGACGAGGCTCCGGTTCCGGGCCATACTCTGAAATTGGGCATCGATATGGAACTTCAGGAATACGGCGAGCGGTTGATGGCAAATAAAATCGGTGCCATCGTGGCCATCGAGCCGGCGACCGGCGAAGTGCTTTGTCTGGTGACGTCGCCCAATTATGATCCTTCGCTGCTTGTAGGCCGTGACCGTGGCAAGAACTACGGCATGCTCGTCAAAGACCCGTATAAACCGCTGTACGACCGTTCCATTCAGGGCGCATATCCTCCCGGATCCACATTCAAACCGACACAGGGTCTGATATTCCTGCAGGAGGGCGTCATCACGACCTCCACGCAGTATCCTTGCCATCGCGGATACATCAACGGACTGCGTGTCGGATGTCACGGACACGGGTCTCCCATCTCGCTCTTGCCCGCGCTCCAGACTTCATGTAACGCGTACTTCTGCTGGGGACTGTGGAATATGATAGACCGACAGGGCAAACCGCATGCCGAGCAGCTAAACAAGTGGAAAGACTATATGGTCGATATGGGCTACGGTTACAAGCTGGGCATTGATCTGCCGTCGGAATCCCGTGGCTTTATTCCGAACGCCGACTTCTACAGCAACTCGTTCCGGGGCGCCAACTGGTCGGCCAACTCTATAATCTCGATATCCATCGGGCAGGGCGAGGTTCTGGCTACTCCCCTCCAGATAGCCAATCTCTGCGCCACTATCGCCAATCGGGGATGGTTCTATACGCCTCACGTTGTGAAGCAGATAGCCGACAGTACCATTGATGCCAAATACCTTAAGAAACATGCTCCCAAGATCCGGAGGGAGTATTACGAGGATGTAGCCAAAGGTATGCGGATGGCCGTATTGGGCGGTACATGCCGTCTGGCGAATCTGCCGGGCATCGAGGTGGCCGGCAAGACCGGTACGGCTCAGAACCCTCATGGCAAGGACCATTCGGCATTTATAGGATTCGCACCGTATAAAAATCCTAAAATCGCTGTGTGCGTATATGTTGAAAACGCCGGATTCGGTGCCACCTATGGTGTGCCGATCGGCAGCCTGATAATCGAGAAATATCTTAACGGCGAGATATCTCCTGAGCGAAAAGGTATCGAGGAACGAATGTTGAACTCAAATACTATTGTAAGCAGTGGGGTCAAAAAACACTGACAGCAGTCTCAGCGGATTCCGGGGCCTGGATTGGATCACCGTAATCCTGTATCTGGCACTCGTGCTGATGGGGGCCGTAAGCATTTATGCGGCAAGTTATGACTTCGACAATGCTTCGCTGTTCGATCTTAACGAATTTTCCGGCAAACAGATTCTATGGATCGGACTTGGCCTGATACTCGGGTGCGGAATCCTGATCATGGATTACCGGATATTCAAGATATATTCCTATCCGATATATATCACCGTACTGTTTGTGCTGCTGTTGACAATATTCATAGCTCCCGACGTAAAAGGTTCTCATTCATGGATTGTTATGGGGCCGGTAAGCCTGCAGCCGGCGGAATTCGGGAAATTCGCAACGGCATTGGCTTTGGCAAAACTGTTCGACTCATATAATTTCCAGCTCAATGCCACGGCAAGCAATTACT
Organism: Bacteroidales bacterium; assembly: GCA_029007645.1. Lineage (GTDB taxonomy): Bacteria > Bacteroidota > Bacteroidia > Bacteroidales > Muribaculaceae > Lepagella. The sequence goes on along the minus strand of JAQXIE010000109.1, from coordinate 2,874 downwards.
TCCGGGCCCTGATAATAATATTCCTGCCTGTAATTCTGATTCTGATGCAAAACGAGACGGGCAGTTCGCTGGTATATTTCTCTCTGATTTTTGTGCTTTACCGTGAGGGCATGAGCGGTCTTGTGCTATTCTCGATACTGAGTGCCGTGGTTTTCTTCGTCGTTGCGCTGAAATTTACCGAGCCTCTGATATTGGGGATTGCGCCAGGTGAGTTTGCCGTGTTCATCATGATAATGGTGATATTTGTCGGCATGCTGATATTCTACTGCCGGGATATCACGACAGGGCGTAATGTTTTGCTGTGGTTTGTGGGTTCGGGGGCTTTGGTCGGCACGCTGGCGCTGTGTGGAATCGAAGTCAACGGCTTCCTATACTTCGGTGTCGCTCTGGCAGTAGCCATAGCTTACACATGCGTTATGATGTTCAAACACCGGATCACGCATTATGTGATTACGATATGTTTCAGCATAGTCTCGGTGATGTTCCTTTTCTCGGTGAACTATGCGGTCAACAATATCTTGCAGCCGCACCAGCAGCAGCGAATAAAAGTTGCGCTGGGAATCGAGGAGAATTTGCAAGGAGCGGGATATAATGTGAACCAGTCCAAAATAGCGATCGGTTCTGGAGGCGTAACCGGCAAAGGGTTTCTGAACGGCACGCAGACCAAACTTAAATATGTACCCGAACAGCATACGGACTTTATTTTCTGCACAATCGGTGAGGAAGAAGGCTTCGTGGGTTCGTGCATAGTCCTGTGTCTATATTTGACTTTGATTCTCAGGTTGATACATATAGCCGAGCGACAACGTACACCCTTCGAGAGGGTTTATGCGTATTGTGTTGTATCGATATTGATTTTCCATCTGTGCATCAATGTCGGAATGGTAATCGGACTCTGTCCCGTGATAGGCATACCACTTCCCTTCTTCAGTTACGGCGGATCGTCGCTGTGGGGTTTCACGATCCTGCTGTTCATCCTGCTGCGGCTTGATGCGTCGCGCAAAGAACGGATAGACTGATTTTTCGTCTGCAAACGATAAATAACGGTGTCAAAACGTTATATAGATATAAAGATAACCCAAACATCAGAACAAAATGGCAAATAAAAGAGAATTCAAGAAGTATGTAGACGCATTGGGCGCGTCGGTGATCGACGAAATGGTATCCTCGTACTACAATGTCAAAGGAGCAGACCGCGACAAGATAGCACAGGCCATGGAGACAGTCCTGGGCGCCATTGGCAAAGCCAAATGCAATGCGAACGTATATTTCGACCGCGGTCCGGCTGCTTTCGCCGACATGAAAGAATACGCCAAGGCCAAGGCCGACTTTTTCAAGGCGTTGTTCAACAAGATCGAGACTGAATTCAGCGAGGAAGTGAATCAGTCGCTCAAGCTCTTCAACGAGGCATTGCCCGCCGAGGAGCGTGAACGCAATAAAGCGCTTGCCAACGCCTGAATCTGCATAGACAACCATGGCAAATCTCTGGGCGAAACTATATAAATGGGCCGGATGGAAGACGGAGATAACTGTTCCCCGTCTTGACAAATGCGTCATCTGTGTGGCGCCCCACACGTCAAACTGGGATTTCATCGCCGGAATCTTTGCCTACAAGTCATTGGGACGACAGGCAAATTTCCTGATGAAGGAGTTCTGGTTTTTCTGGCCTTTGAAATATCTTTTGCGCCGCCTCGGCGGCATTCCGGTCCCCTCCAAGCGGGGGGCCGGAGGCAAAGGTTCGCTGACAGAGAGGATTATAGAGGCATTTGGCTCTCATGACTATATGAATTTGGCGGTAACGCCCGAGGGTACGCGCAGCTGTCGTTCGGACTGGCGTCATGGATTCCTGTATATAGCTTACGGAGCGAAAGTGCCCATTCAATTTGCCGTAATTGACTACCGGACGCGCACGGCTATCATAAAGGAACAGTTTACGCCAACCGGCGATGTAGAAGCCGATATGGCTTATGTTAAAAATTACTACGCGCAATGGAAGGACGCTGCAAAGTATCCTGAAAAATTCTGTATATGACCCAAGATCTTAACATATGCCTGCTTCCGCTCGAAATCAGCTGGGGTGACAAATACGCCAATATGGCGCAAGTCGAGGATATGCTGTCCAAGGTTCATCCCATGACTGATCTCGTAATTCTTCCGGAGACTTTCTCCACCGGTTTCCCATCGGGAATGGACAAGGAGGATGTGCGGGTCATGGCCGAGCGTAACACCGGTGTCACCATTGACAGAATCAAGGAGCTCGCGGCTAAATATCAGATGGGGATTGCCGGCAGTTTTATAGCTGATTCCGGCGGTTCGCTCTACAACCGGGCTTTCTTTATCGAGCCTTCGGGCGATGAACAATTCGAGGATAAGCATCATCTGTTCACGATGGCCGGCGAGGAGAAGGTGTTTTCCCGCGGTTACGACAGGATGCTTTTCAGGTTCCGGGGCTGGAATATCGCATTAGTGATCTGTTACGATATCCGGTTCCCCGTCTGGTGCAGGAACGTAATGAATGAGTACGATGCGCTGATATGCGTGGCCAACTGGCCGAAGGTGCGTATCAATGCGTTGAACAAACTGCTCCCTGCGCGTGCCATCGAGAATCAGAGTTATGTTTGCTGCGTGAACTGCAAGGGCAAAGACAACAAGGATTTTGAGTACGGCGGAGAGGCTGCTATCTATGATTTCAAAGGCCGCGACATATCTGTTACGGCCGGCGATTCCGGACTCGTCTACGCGGCGCTGAGCCGGGAACGTCTTGACGGATTCAGAGCCAAGTTCCGTGCTTGGCAGGATGCAGATACTTTCAAACTGATATAATCAACAAAGACAAAAAAATGGGACCCGGCCGGGTCCCATTTGTTTGTCTTT
>JAQXIE010000108.1 GCA_029007645.1 Bacteroidales bacterium | reverse complement strand
CAACACCAAGGAAATCATGGAGGACCCCAACAACTACGACGGCAATACCCTCGTTAAGATTCATCAGGGAGGCAAGGTCGGAGACTTCGTCACTGTCGGCGTTCCTTTCACAATCTCCAATTTCCAGCCTACTTATGGTCCGTGTCCCGAACTGGGTGGAAATACCGACGAAATTCTGACATCGCTGGGCTATTCGGCCGACGACATCTCCAAATTCAAGGCCAACGGCACGACAGCCCCAATGCCCTAACCCGCTAAATAACCAAAGCCATGGCAGAAGATAATAAAACCACAATCGGAACGGCAGCGTGCTCGTGCACGCCGCCGGCTCCTACCGCCGCTGCTGATTACACCGGTATGCATGTTCTTGCCAATGCCCTCAAGGCTAATGGAGTTGAGGTCGTGTTCGGTCTCGTAGGCATCCCTGTTACGGAGGTCGCTTATATCCTGCAGCTCGTGGGTATCCGTTTCATCGGATTCCGCTTCGAACAGCAGGCCGGAATGGCAGCAGCCGCTTACGCATATGTAACTAAGAAACCGGGCGTATTCCTGACGGTATCATCGCTGGGATTCCTGAACGGTCTGACCGCATCGGCCAATGCCAATGTCAACTGCTGGCCCGTGATCCAGATCTCCGGTTCATCCGACCGTACGCTCGTTGACCTCGACCAGGGTACATACGAGGGTCTCGATCAGCTGGCTACGGCCAAACCTTTGGTCAAGGCTGCGTACCGCGTGAACCGACCGCAGGATGTTGCTCTCGGAGTGGCCCGCGCCGTGCGCGCAGCTGTTTCGGGCCGTCCCGGCGCCGTTTACCTGGATATGACAGTCCCGGCTCTCGGCGGAATTATCAGCAAGGAAGACGCAAGCAAACTACTCTTTGCCCCCGTTGATCCCGAGTCTCCCGTCATGCCGTCGGAACAGTCTGTGAAACGTGCCGCCGATCTTATCGCCGGTGCCAAACGTCCCGTGTTCCTGCTCGGCAAGGGTGCAGCCTATTCGCAGAACGATGACCTGATCAAGGAACTCGTCGAAAAGACCGGTATACCGTACTATCCGATGTCTATGGCCAAGGGACTGCTGCCCGACAATCATCCACTGTCGGCGATTTCATGCCGCAGCATGATAATGGAAGAGGCCGATGTCGTGGTGCTGATAGGCGCAAGACTCAACTGGCTGTTGTCGCGTGGCCACGGCAAGTGGAATCCCGACAACAAGTATGTGCAGCTCGACATCGATCCGCAGGAGATAGACTGCAATGTGCCTATTGCTGCTCCCGTTGTCGGAGACATCGGCCTGTCGGTCAACGCTTTGCTTCAGGCTCTGTCGGATAGGAAGCTCTCGATGGATCCGCTGTGGGTACCGTCGCTTCAGGCACATACTGCCAAAGCCAACGCCTGGATTGAGCAGAAACTGGCACCGACTCCCTCGCCGATGGACCATTGGTGCGCCCTGCGCGCCGTGCGCAATGTCTTGGCCCGTCATCCAGAGGTTACTCTGATCAACGAAGGCGCCAATACGCTCGACGACTGCCGCGATGCCATCGACATGATGCTCCCGCGCCATCGAATCGACTGCGCCACATGGGCCATCATGGGTATGGGAGCCGGCTCCGCGATCGGTGCCGCTGTCGGTACCGGAGGACCTGTCGTGACTGTTCAGGGCGACTCTGCATTCGGTTTCTCGGGTATGGAAGTCAGCACCATGACCAATTACAAACTTCCGATATGCGTTTGCGTATTCAACAACGGTGGAATATACAACCATATAGGTGTCAATCTCGGAAAGGATGGCGATCCCGCCCCCACGACACTTGATCTGCAGGCCCGTTACGATATGATGATGGAAGCCTTCGGCGGCAAAGGATATTATATAACAACCCCCGATGAGTTTGAAAAGGCCCTCGAGGAGGCCATAACGTCCCGTCAGCCGACCCTGATCAATGTTCAGCTCGCCGGCGACGCAGGCAAGGAGAGCGGCCATATCGGCTATCTCAATCCCCGCGCTCTGATTGACATCACGGTTTAATCTTAATAAAAAGCCTAAAACCTACTTACTATGTCCAACATGGTTCATATCATATTGTACGCCATTGTCCCGATCATCGTGGTGATGCTCGCAGGCTTCATTTCCGGCAAAAAAGGAATTTTTTCCGGCGATGATGCCAAGAAATTCAACAAGGTCGTACTCGATTTCGCATTACCGGCCGCACTGTTCATCTCGATTGTGCAGGCTAACAGACAGATGCTTGCCCGCGACCTCAAGCTCTCGCTGGTATCGCTTGTCGGTATCATGCTCTGCTTCATGATCGTCTACTGGGTGTTCAAATATTGTTTCAAGAAGAACACCGGAGCCGATGCGGCCGTGTCGGCCCTGATCAGCGGTTCTCCGACAATCGGATTCCTCGGCTTTGCCGTTCTGGAACCGATCTTCGGTACCAATGCTTCGGTGGCTCTTGTAGTAGCCATTGTCGGTATCGTTGTCAACGCGGTCGGTATTCCGGTGGGCCTATCGCTCATGAATGCTTCGCTTGAGAAGATGCAACCTGGTTCGACCAAGAAGGACCCGTGGTGGAAACCTGTCCTCCATGCTCTGGCACAGCCTGTGGCATGGGCTCCGATCCTTGCCGTAGTCTGGGTACTGATCGGCATCCCATGGCCGGATTGGGCAAGCCCTTCGTTCAACCTGATCAAGGGCGCTAACGCCTCGCTCGCTGTATTCTCGGCAGGTGTGACTCTGTCGGCCGTCAAGGTCACTATAAACTGGCAGGCTATCCTCGGTTCCATCATGAAGATGATCATGATGCCTGCGGTGATTCTCGCTATGGGTATTCTATGCAAAATGGATCCCGAGAACCTTAAAATGCTGGTTGTGGCATGTGCTCTTCCTCCAGCGTTCTCAGGCATTATTATCGCTGATGAGTACGATACCTATGTAGCTACCGGTACGTCTTCGCTGACGTTGTCAATCATCCTCTTCGTGGGATTCTGTCCCCTCTGGATCTGGATCACCGACATCTGCTGCCAGGCCTTCAATTTGGTTGCCTGATTGAATTTCCTACATATATGCCTGCTGCGCCGTAAAGTCATTTTATGGCGCAGCATTTGTCGTAAAAATTGAGTATATTTGCATCAACAAAAAGAAGGTTTATGGCTAAACAGGATTATATATTGAAAAACCGGGAGTGGCTCGCCGCCAAGGCTCAGGAGCCCGGTATCATGCCTCTTGACAAGGGCGTATATTACAAAGTGATCAAGAGCGGTGAT
>JAQXIE010000107.1 GCA_029007645.1 Bacteroidales bacterium | reverse complement strand
CAGGGCTGGAAATCGTGTGTGTCTTTGCTGGCCGGTTGCGCGGCTAAAGAGGTGGTCGTTTCGACCCTCAGTGTTCTCTATGTCGGCGACGATGACGCCGAGGCCTTGAGCAAGCGTCTCACCGAGCCGTCGAAACTTACGGGCAAAACGCCGTTCACACCGGCTTCTGCACTGGCGTTCATGGTGTTTGTACTCCTGTATTTCCCATGTATCGCTACACTGAGTGCAATCGTCAGGGAGACAGGCAGCTGGAAGTACGGTATCTTCTCTTTCCTATACAATACCGTTCTGGCCTGGTGCTTTGGTTTCCTGACCTATCGGATAGCCCTGCTTTTCTGATAATACTGTTGGGAAGTCATTTACGGAGATTATCCGTCAGGAATTTCAGAAATTCCTGTTCGCTCACATCGTGGCGTATCCAGTGGATGGGTACGCCGCGATTTTCCATACCCCGGAACCAGGTCATCTGGCGCTTGGCAAACTGATGGATGGCTATTTCCAGATCATGCTCCATCTCGGCGCGCGATATACGGCCTATCACGTACTGTGTGACAAACTTATACTCCAGTCCGTAATATATCAGGCTTTCGGGATCCACGCCTGAATCAAGGATACTTTTGATCTCCTCCACCATGCCTTGGTCCAGACGCTGTCGGAGCCGCTGCGATATCCTGTCGCGGCGCAGCTCGCGGCTGATGTCGATGCCCACAACCAGGCAATCAAGGGGAACGGCTGTCTGCGCCGATGCGGAGGCTGCCGCCTCCGGATTGCGAGCATAGTAATCCTGTATTTCTATTGCCCGGATTGCCCTGGCCTTTGTGTCTATGTCAGTTATATTGTGGAGGGTCTTATACGTGCGGAGAATATCCGCCAGCTCCTGCAGCGAGAATTTCTGCAGCTCCTCCCTTAACTCCTTATTTTCCGGAACGTCGGGCAACCGTATCCCTTTGAGAGCGTTCTCGACATACATGCCGCTCCCGCCACATATCACAGGACGTCGACCACGCTCCTGAATATCTGAATATGCATTTGTAAAATCCCGGAGATACAGATGCAGATTGTACTTGTATCCCGGATCGCAGATGTCAATCAGATGATAGGGCACATCACCGTATTCCTCAAGATCCTTACCCGTGCCGAGGTCCATCATGCGGTAGACCTGTCGCGAGTCGGCCGATATAATCTCTCCGTTGAAGGCGCGGGCTGCTTCTACGGCACGGCGGGTCTTGCCGCATGCCGTCGGTCCGACTATCGCTATTGCTTGTTCTGCCACGAATGTTTCTGATTATTCCTGCGGAATCCGCTCCACAGCTTGCGCACATAGAAACCCCGGGAGTCGCTGTTGAACATCGCTACTCTAATCCATTTGTCATCCTGGAAGTCATAATGACCGTTGCGGATCTCCCTCAGATCGTAGGTAGGCTGGTAGGACTTGATCTTTACCTTGCGGTGTCCGCGCTCATCAAAGATCTTCTGCGTCAGCACAATCGTCGACATCCGCGACATATCGCTCAGCATGGTCTTATTGATCAGAGTCGGATTCATGTTGTAGATTCCCTTGAAGCTGTTGAAGTCCATCCATTCGCCGTCAACCTGCATATCGGGGCAGTCCTCGTCGATAAAGTAGAAATATCGCAGCAACGAGTGTTTGTCAAGGTCAGGATTCTTTCGGCCATAGAAAAACTGCAGTTCGCCATGCGTGCCGGTCATGCGCGAGATGATATTGTTCACTTCGGCCGAAGATATACCGTTCACATTCCGCTTCGTCACAAACGGACTGTCGATTATATGCCGATAGGGCATCGTCGGATCCACCGTCTTTGTGTTGACGTAGATATAATTGCCCGATACGACGTAGAACCGAAGATAGGTTTTCGAGGTCATATCGTTCAGCTCATCCTCGGTAATGATGTCGCCGGCCTCCTTCAGGTCGAGATAAAGGTTGTAATATCGGGCTGCGAAATATAATTCGTCAAGTACGATAAAGGCGATGTTCAGGAAGAAGAACACAAATGCATCACGCCTGTTTACGTCGGAACTCGTATCGTAATACGTAAAATAATAAGCCCAGATTATCAAGGATAGAATCGTGAATATAACCGCCAGATTCATCAACTGGAGGCGCGATTCACGGTGCAGTATGTCACCAAACCGACCACGGTCGTATGAGATTCCGTTGGTCAGTTTGCAGTCTATGCAGATCCGCAGGGAGTTCATCCCGAAATACATGATGAACATCGTCACGGCGAATACGGGATCCAGTATCAGCGTCGGGATATAGGGCGAGGAGAAGAAGCACAATTCCTTCGGAATGTCGATTATATCCCAGATATACAGGATATTCACGATTATTGTCAGGAATGAATAGCTCACCATTGAATAGAACAGGCCATAAACGGCCACCATGCAGGTCGTCGAGCCGTTCATCTTGTTGTTGTAGAGCATTATGTAGAGCGTTGCCGCACACAACAACGATATGATAGGCGAGAATATGTAGCTCAGGAGCTGGGAAACGAACATGCCGATTACCACCACCAGAAGGCCTAATGCGTGCGATTTCCAGAGTGCGAATAATCTGCTACCATTTATTTTATCCAAATCCTTCATATCTCTGGATTCGTATAAACGTTGTTTTGTTGTTTCTCCCCGGTCAAACACGGAACCGTATGTCCATAAATCAGGATTTTCCCCTTTTATCGATTAAACAATTCAGCGGAGGTTTTTATCCAGAAAATCTGCAATTTTTATGAATAAATTCGCTCTTGCATTGCACAGTGGAAGACTGTGTTCGAATCCTGTCAGAGCCATCATATCGAACACCGTACCTTCGTTGAACAGTTTTGAGCTATATTTCAAGGTATTATAGAAATGGACATTGTCATCGCTTGTGCCGGACATAATGAGCAGACGGCCTTTCAGATTCTGCGTTCTGTTCATGGCCGAAGCGTCATTGTATCCTGAGGGATTCTGCTGCGGAGTCGACATATACCTTTCGGTATAGATCGAGTCGTACCAACGCCAGTCGGCCACGGGAGCCATTGCGACACCGGCCTTGAAAATGCTGTTGGTATCGCCCATCTCCATCAGCGTCATATATCCGCCGTAGCTCCATCCGAAGCATGCGGTGCGGTCCGGGTCCACATAGGACTGGGCTGCGAACCATTTCGCGCCGGCCAGCTGGTCGGCAGTCTCGTACTGTCCCAGGCGCCGATATACGCAAGTCGACCATTCGCGAGTGCGGTTGCCCGTGCCGCGACCGTCGACACATGCCACAACATAGCCTTGCTGTGCCAGATAATATATGCCTTCCATGCGCCAGCGGTTCCGCACCTCCTGTGAGTCGGGACCGTTGTACTGGTACATCAGCAGCGGATACTTCTTCGATGCGTCGAAATTCGATGGCTTGATCACATAGGCGTCCATCATGGCTCCCTCGGCATTGGGAACCTGCAGGAACTCCTTGACCGGTGCCGAACTGTAGTTGGCGGCGTATTCGGCGTTGTTCTCTATTTCTACAAGCCTGCGGCCCTTGTTGTCGCAAATGGTGTAGACAGGGGGCTGCTGCGCCGTGCTGTAGCTGCGCAGATAATACTGGCAACCCTCGCTGAACCATGCGTCTTCCGTCCCGGCAACTTTGTTCAGCAGGCTGACCTTACCGGTGCGGTCCACGGCGGCAACATTGCGGTTGATGGCTCCAAGCTCGGTTGTCTGCACATAGTATATGCCCGTTCTGGGATCCTGGCCATAGTAATCGGTCACATTCCAATTGCCCTTTGTCACAGCCTTCAGCTGGTTGCCGTTGTAATCGTATTCGTACAGATGACGGTAGCCGCTCTTTTCGCTTCCGATTACGAAGGACTTCACGCCGTAATCCACCATCTGATAGGCCGAAGGACTCAGCCATGCGTCGCTCCGTTCTGCATATACCTGACGCGCTACCGTCGAGCCAGGATTCACCCGGTATACTTTCAGGTCGTTCTGGTCGCGGTTCAGCACCATCACCATCAGATTGCGGCCTTCGCCATCGAAATCCATGCAGGGAACGTATGCGCCTGTCAGATCCAGATCCATGGTCTTGGTGCTCCGGGTGTCGAGATTGTAGGCGTGAACGCTTACGGTCGAATTCGGATATCCCGCCAGAGGATATTTGTAGCTGTATGAACCGGGATAGGGATCGGACAAGGGATTCTCCTCGCAGAAAGATTTGTAGGTGTCGAACTTATAGACCGGCACCTTCGATTCGTCGAAACGGATGTAGGCCAGCGTATTGTCGTCGGCGCTCCAGCGCATGGCCGTGAGCATGCCGAACTCCTCCTCGTAAGCCCAGTCCGGAATGCCGTTTATTATCTCGTTCAGCTTGCCGTCCTTGGTTATGGCATTATCCGTTCCGTAGTCCAGATTGGAGATATAGATATTGTTGTCGCGCATATAGGCCACCATGCGGCCGTCATGGCTGATCGTGGCGCCGCGCTGGGCTCCCTGATCCGACACGCGCTGCAGCGTGCCGCGCATCGTGTCGAGCACATAGTACTGCGCGGTGAACGAGTTGCGGTAGATCTTGGTCTTGTCGTTCCAGATCATCACCTTGCGGCCGCCGGCCGCGATGCTGAACCCGTCGATCCTGTCGATTTTCACATCTCCCTTCTGCGCGTCGAGCGAGAAGATTGTACCGGTCTTCTTGCCGGTCTTATAGCTATAGCTGTCGATGCTGCGTCCGTTTTCCGAGAGAGCGGCATAGCTGACTCCGTCAGGCAGGGGAGTGGGAGTCACCACTCCAGCCGGCTTGTTGAGGGTCAGATTGCAGTAATCTTCGGCTGTAAGAGCAGCGCCGGCGACGGCTACTGATGAAGCCATCGCCACGCCAAGCACGCAGTTTCTTAACATGCTCATGTCAGGCTGAAATTAGTAGGACCGGGCGAAAAGCACACGGCATTTCGACGGCTTGCCCGTCACCATGCATACTCCCGGAGTCTTGTCGCCGTCGAAGGGTATGCATCGTATCGTGGCTTTCGTTTCCTCCTTGATCAGCGCCTCGGTCTCGGGTGTGCCGTCCCAATGCGCCAGAATGAACACGCCGTCCTCGATCTTCTCCTTGAACTCCTCGTAGGTGTCCACGGTTATAGTGCGCTCCTCGCGGCGCTTCAACGCCTTTTCGAACAGAGCCTTCTGGATATCCTCCAGCTCGTTTACGATATGGTCCTCGATGCCCTCGAAAGGCAGCGTCTCTTTCTCCAGTGTGTCGCGGCGCATCAGCTCGACAGTGCCTTCCTCGAGGTCGCGCTGGCCTACTGCCAGACGGATAGGTACACCCTTCACTTCATAGTCGGCAAACTTGAAGCCGGGACGGCGGTTGTCGGCATCGTCATATTTCACGCTGATGCCGCGTTTGCGCAGACTATCCACCAGCGGCAGCACTTTCTCGGAAATGGCCTTCAGGCCTTCGTCGTTCTTGTATATAGGCACGATCACAACCTGGATGGGAGCCAGATGTGGAGGCAGCACCAGACCGTTGTCATCGCTGTGCGTCATGATCAGAGCGCCCATCAGACGGGTGGAAACGCCCCATGACGAGGCCCATACGTATTCGGGCTTGTTGTCCTTGTTCATGAACGTTACGTCGAATGCCTTTGCAAAGTTCTGGCCCAGGAAGTGGGAAGTACCGGACTGCAGGGCTTTGCCGTCCTGCATCATGGCCTCGATGGTGTATGTGTCGATGGCACCTGCGAAACGCTCGGTTTCCGATTTCACACCCTTGATGACGGGAATGGCCATGAAATCCTGAGCGAAGGTGGCGTAAACCTCAAGCATTCTGCGAGCCTCGGCCTCGGCCTCCTCGCGGGTGGCGTGGGCGGTGTGGCCTTCCTGCCACAGGAACTCGGCTGTGCGCAGGAACATGCGGGTACGCATCTCCCAGCGCATCACGTTGGCCCACTGGTTGACGAGTAACGGCAGGTCGCGGTAGGAATGTATCCAGTTCTTGAACGTGCTCCAGATTATGGTTTCGGATGTGGGGCGGATTATCAGTTCCTCCTCCAGTTTGGCCTCGGGATCGACGATTACGCCGTTGCCTTCGGGGTCGTTCTTGAGGCGGTGGTGTGTCACGATGGCGCATTCCTTGGCAAAGCCCTCGACGTGCTCCGCCTCGCGGCTTAAGAACGATTTGGGGATAAGTAGCGGGAAATAAGCGTTCTGATGTCCGGTGGCCTTGAACATATCGTCAAGCTGCCTCTGAATCTTCTCCCAGATTGCATAACCGTAAGGCTTGATTACCATGCAGCCACGTACCGCGGACTGCTCGGCAAGGTCAGCTTTTGCCACCAACTCATTGTACC
>JAQXIE010000106.1 GCA_029007645.1 Bacteroidales bacterium | reverse complement strand
GCTTATGAGCTGCGTAAGCGTGGTCATAAGGTTGAACAGCAAAAAGTGCTCCCGGCAATTTATAAAGATGTCGAGATTAAGGATGCGTATGTCATGGATCTTGTAATAGATGATAAAGTGGTTATTGAACTCAAATCACTTGTATCCCTATCAGGGGTAGAGTTCAAGCAGCTCAACACGTATCTGCATCTGTCACATTTCAAGCTGGGTTATCTTATAAATTTTTCGGCTTCAGACTTTGTTGCCTGTGCATGGAAAGGCATGTCGGATAGAAACAAAGGAATAATCCGTATTATACGATAAAAAGCCACCGTACATAAGCATTCTGGGTTCATTCCGTTGCCTGCGTCAGCAGGATCTGTGGCAACGGCAAAGTAAGTCAGAAGTCAGAGTGATAAGTGACAAAGTCATCCCTCATCACTAATACCTCTGACTTATAAAAAGTTCTGTGTAAATCCGTAAGTTCAGTGTAGGTCAAAAGCAAAGCTTTTGCCGTCAGTTCCGTGCCTTGATATCTTTAAAATTCTAATACAATTTACGTGATTTCGGGTGTGTGGAGACACGTGTATAAACGGTTTTCGGCTGATGCGGCATTATATCGGGATTATATCGCCGAAAATTGTAATTGGTGGATATCAGAGGGTTGTGAAAAAATGGCCGCCGGATTGGCTATATTCCCACTTATACTGCTTAATATTCCCGGATTTTATGGCTTACTTTGTGTCACCTTAGATATTTACCCAACTATCATGAAAAAAATTCTTTTACCACTGCTGTACATTGCCGCGACATCGACGGTTGCCGTCGCCCAGCATACCGATATGACCCAATGGGGGACGGATCGCGGCTATCATGAAGGAACGGGGGCTCCTTATTATCGCTATGAAGCTGAGAAGAACAGCGGTACGAACGGCACCCTGCTCGCTCAGACCGACGATCAGCAATATCTGCAGAGCGAAGCGTCCAACCAGCAAGCTGTTACCCTCAGATCGGACGGCCAGTATGTCCGCTGGACCAACGACACCGGCGATGCCAACGGTCTGACAATACGCTTCTCAGTTCCCGCTTTCAACAGCGCAAGAGTTGCCGTCTATGCGGGCAACGATAAACTTGGCGAATTCGAAGTCAACGCCAATCACAGCTGGCAATGGAATAATATCCACCAGGGAGAGCGAACCAATAAACCGGAATACTATTCCACGCATGGACAGCAGAAGGCCTGGGCGCGTATGCGCTTCGACGAGGAGATGTGCCTGCTGAGCCGGGATATCCGCAGAAACGAGACCTTTGAAATACGCAAAGTTTCCGGCGCGGAAGTCACTGTGGACTTTGTGGAAATCGAGAAGGCCGAATATCTGTCGGAACAGGATGCCAAGGCCCGTTACGGCAATGACATCACTTACATCGGCCCTGGTGTCCATGAAGGTGATCTGAATGGCGGCAAAACCGTCGGAGCCGGTATCTTCTATACGAAATTCACCGGCAAATGCAATTCCGGATGGGTGGCCCATGTGCGTTTCAGCGGCACTCAGAATCAGCGTTATCCCTCTATGGGAAATGACGAAGGTCCGGGAACATATAATGATATCAAGTGCGTCAATGGCGGCGGATACTGGGAACATTGCCTTTTCGAGCACTATACCTGTGGCGCATGGATGGGCGGATCAACGGCTACTTTCAAGCATTGCCGTATCCGCAACAACTATGCCGACGGCGTGAACTTCTGGAACGGTTCGAGCAATTGCGTTGTGGAGCGTTGCAACTTCCGTAACAACGGAGACGACGACATCGCATCCTGGGCGAATACCGGCCACTCCGTCAATAATAATATATCCTATACCACATGCGAGCACAACTGGCGCGCATCGAGCCTTGCTTTCTTCGGCGGCGGCAATCATGTGGCTAAAAACATGCTGATCAAGGATTGCATGGAAAGCGGTATCCGCTGCGTTTCTGATTTCGCGGGTGACGGATTTCGTGACAGCGAGCCCCATAAGTATTACGACATCTCCATCGTGCATTGCGGCTGCACCTACGGCACGCCCGGACGCGACGGCGATTTCTGGGGCGTCGACGAGGCCGCTCTCCATATCGAGGCTTCCAATAATGGAAATATTTATAAGCAGGAATTCCACAATATCGACATCTATCATCCTCGCGGCGATGCCGTACTGATAGCCGGCCGCAGCGACAAAAGTGTCAACAATATCATCTTCAACAATGTGCGCGTCCATGGTTTGCACGGCATAAGCTACTCCAATCCCGGACACAAGAAATACTATGCCTTCAATTTCGAAAATGTCAAAGGTAGCGCCACTTTCAACAACTGCGCAGTTGAAGACATCATGCCGGCTCAGGTGACCAATTTCCAGAATGAGGACCAGGAAATACTTCAGAGCGGCACGGGTAAAGACGGCTTCAACCTGACCGCCAACCCCGAGATCAATGTTGACAATAAAATAGAAGTTCCCGGCGGTGTCGAACTGAGGCTGGCGGGGGTCAGCTGGGAGAAGGATACGCAGACCCGCGCCGCCGATGACGAAATCAGATCCGGAGACAAGCTCAAAATCTCGCTGCTGGTAGCGAATACCGGCCTGGAGTTGCCCTCGAATATACCCGTTTACGTCCATGTCAGGGTCAATGACGAGACTCTGGGTGTCAGTAAACTCGACGGAATGGCATCTGATGAATACAAAACGCTGACTTACAGCTGGACGGCGAAGCCCGGCAAGGCCGATATAACGGCCACGATCGACCCTTACAACCAGATCCCGGACGCTGTGTCTAAGAGGGAATTAACCAAGAAGATCAACGTCAGGGAGAGAGCCTGGAACGATTTTACCTTTGATCGCGTCAACGGTGTGGACCTGGCGATACACGACATACTGTGGCGCACCGACGAATCCGCTGAATTTGGCCATGGCCCGATCAATACAGGCGACAAAGTGCAATGGGCGGCCGTGGTTTACAACCGCGGCTACAATAATATTACCCGCACCGATAAAATCGGCATCGCTTATCAGGTGGACGGTAAGAACTGGGCTGCCGGCCTGATGTCGTGGAATGATGATATAAAAAATCTTAATGCCGGAGAAATCAAGCTTTTTCCGACAAATGGCGGTGGAAGCCAAGCCACAGGCAATGACGCGAAATACAGATTCTGGGATGCTGCAGCCGGATCCCACAGCATCACGGCCATAGCCGATGACAGCGGCAATATCAGTGAGGCCGATGAGAGCAACAATTCATATACATATCCCGGAGACATCACCGTCCCTTATGCCGGCATCACTTACTACCCCGAGAGCGAGGTGGACAGCCCCGACAACCTGGACGAGAGCCTGCCCATAATCACCGGCATCCACGATATGTCGTGCCCGTCGTGCAATGACAACTTATGGTATGGAATCGACGGCAGCATCTACACCGCGCGCCCTCAGGCCCACGGCATCTACATCCGTAACGGCCGCAAATACGTACAATAAATTTCGCATAACCTCAATTTTCGCGAATGCTGAAATTGAATAGATTATTTCCAAATTTCGGGGTAAAGTTATAAATTTGCAGTCATGGAGACTGCGATACCCGAAGGATTCAAGCAAATGGCATCGGCGCTACCCGGCGTCGATGCCGCCGCGCTTATATCGGCCCTGGAGACCGAGCCGGAGGTCAGTGTGAAGCTGAACCGGCGGATGGTTCGGCGGCTCACGGGCCGGGAGTTTCTGACGGCCGGGGAGGCCGGCGATCTGCTGGGTTACGCCGGGCTGGAGCCCGTGCCATGGTGCCGCAGCGGGTTCTATCTGCCGGAGCGGCCGCAGTTTACGCTCAATCCGTTGCTGCATGCCGGCCTCTTCTATGTCCAGGACGCGTCGTCGATGGTCTATGAGACCATGCTCGGCGAGCACCTCGGCGAAATGCCGCCCGGATTGGCGCTCGACCTCTGCGCGGCGCCCGGAGGGAAGTCGACCTCCATGCTCAACGCGCTGCCCGACGGCTGGCATCTCGTGGCCAACGAATACACCCCGAACCGCGCCCCGGCATTGCTCGAGAACCTCACCAAATGGGGTTATCCCGACGTTACGGTGACCAACAGCGCCACCGGTCGGCTGGCTACAGGCGGACCCCTGTTCAGCGTCGTTGCCGTCGACGCTCCCTGTTCGGGCGAGGGGATGATGCGCAAGGAGGAAACGGCCCGCACGCAATGGAGCCCCGGGCTGGTGAAGCAATGCGCCGCTCTGCAGCGCGAAATCCTCAGCGACGCTGTCGAGGCGCTGCTCCCCGGCGGCCTGCTGATTTTCTCTACCTGCACCTTCAACACCACCGAGAACGACGACAATGTGGCGTGGCTGCAGGAGTACCATGGTCTGGAGCTGCTGGAGCAACCGCGCCGGTTCATGCCCCATATCACGCGCGGCGAGGGTCTGTTCGCCGCCATATTCCGCAAACCCGGAGCGTTAGCGCCTGCCCGCAACGCCGAGAAACGGCTGCAGAAACTGCTTGCCGGCTGCCGCGCCCTTACACCGCCGGAATTCCACCGCGATGACCCCGGACTGCCCACAGTCGACGTCGATCTCAACACGGCCCTCGACTACCTGCGCCGCATGGCCGTGACGCTCCCTCCCGAAACCCCAAGGGGCCCTCTCTGCGTTACTTATAAAAACGTGCGGCTCGGCCCGGTCAAGAACCTCGGCAACCGGGCCAATAACCAATACCCGAAAGAATGGCGGATACGCAATCTATGATATTCCCCGTGGTGGGGATGATGTGCGCCGTGTGCTCGAACACGGTCGAAAAGACCCTGCAGGGACTGCCGGGCGTGAAATCGGCGGAGGTGAACTTCGCGGCGGCCAACGTCACCGTGTCGTGGGATCCGGCCGTGACCGATCCCGAAGAGATGGCGCGGGCCGTCGACTCGGCCGGCTTCACCCTGATAGTCGAATATGACGAAGCTCAGGCAATCCGCGAGGCCGAACAGGAAGAACTGCGC
>JAQXIE010000105.1 GCA_029007645.1 Bacteroidales bacterium | reverse complement strand
GCACCAATGCCCAGAGCCGTGTTTTGGAGGAGGCGCTGCGCAAGCGGTCCATGCCTTATCGGATTTACGGTGGCACAGCATTCTATCAGCGCAAGGAGGTGAAGGATGCCGTGGCATATTTCCGTGCCATTGTCAATCCTGATGATGACGAGGCGTTGCGCCGCATCATCAATTATCCGGCACGAGGTATTGGCGATACCACCATGAAGAAGATTCATGTTGCGGCCAATTCCGCTGGCTGCAGCCTATGGAAGGTAATCTCGGCGCCGCAGGAATATGATCTGGCCGTCAACAGTGGCACACTGCGAAAGCTCGACCAATTCGCCCGAATGATGAACGACTTCATCGCCGACAATGCCCGGAGCAATGCCTACGAGGTGGGACAGCTGGTGTTTAACCGAACCGGAATCCTGGCCATGCTCGCCTCGGACCGTTCGCCCGAAAATATCAGCCGTCAGGAAAACTTGCGCGAGTTGCTGGCGGGTATGAAAGAATTTGTCGACGGCCGTCTTGAGAGCGGCGAAGGCGACGTGTCGCTTACCGCTTTCCTGTCGGAAGTGATGCTTGCTACCGATCAGGACACTACGGACAACGATAACGAGGCCAAGGTGACAATGATGACCGCTCATGCGGCCAAGGGCCTGGAATTCAAGCATGTGTTTATTGTCGGTGTAGAGGAGGAGCTTTTCCCCTCGTCGATGTCGATGGACAGCATAAGTCAGATCGAGGAGGAACGTCGTCTGCTTTATGTGGCAATGACTCGTGCGCGGGAAACGTGCATGCTGTCGTATGCGAGAACCCGTTTCAGAAACGGCCAGACCATGATGACCTCGCCGTCACGCTTCCTGCGTGAAATCGATCCCCGGTTCGTCAGGATGGAGGCAGGCGCCGACTTCCATCACAAAAACGCGTTTGCAAATCCGGTTAGGAATTACCGCAGCAACAGTCAGCGACTTGACGAGTTGCGGGGAATCAGAAACGGAAATGATGCCGGATCATCCAAGGCCACACATTCCATTTCGGAAATTTCCGAAGGTACGCGCATAGAGCATTCCAAATTCGGCATAGGCACAGTGGTATCACTTGGCAATGTGTCGGGACAGCCCAGCATAACCGTGGATTTCGGCGTGCTCGGCATCAAAAAACTGCTGCTTCAATTCGCTCGGTTCGATATTCTGGCCGACCGGCAATAATATTATTTTGTTATATCAACGGACTCCAAGATTAGGATTATGATGAAACCCGGAATAAACACACCATATTACATAGTTTACGAAGACAGGCTTCGGGCAAATCTGAAGAAACTGAAATCAGTTTCGGAGCGGGCCGGGGTCAAGATAATCATGGCCTTCAAGGCGAATGCCTTATGGAAAACGTTCCCGGTAATATCGGAATATTTTCAGGCTTCGACGGCGAGTTCGCTGAACGAAATGCGTCTTTCCCTGGACTATCTGGGGCACGACGTGCATGCCTATTGTCCCGTTTATACCGATGCTACGTTCCCGGAATTTCTGGCCGGTTGCAGTCATATCACGTTCAACTCTCTGGCTCAGTATGAGAAATTCCGTCCTCTTATAGAAGCCTCGGATCGCCATGTCAGTATCGGACTCAGAGTCAATCCTCATTGCAGTGTGATAGAGACTGACATTTATAACCCCTGTGTGCCCGGTTCCCGTTTCGGAGAGAGTGCCGACAAACTTGCCGCAGGCCTGCCTGCGGGTATCGAAGGGCTCCATTTTCATGCCCTCTGCGAAAGCGACAGTGCCGATCTGGCCAATGTTCTTGCCGCTTTCAAGGATCAGTACGGCCATCTGCTTCCGGGATTGAAGTGGCTCAATATGGGAGGGGGACACCTTATCACTCGCGAGGGCTACGATGTGGAACTGTTCGTTAAACTGATGCGTGAACTTCATGAGGAGTATCCCGACCTGGAACTGATTATCGAACCGGGAAGCGCCTTCACATGGCGTACCGGCGACCTCGTGACGGAAGTCCTCGATGTGGTGGAGGATTCAGGAATCCGCACGGCCATTATCGACGCCTCGTTTGCCTGCCATATGCCGGACTGTCTGGAGATGCCTTATAAGCCCGATATTCTTGAGGCCAATCCGGAAGGCGAGGGGATTCCTTACCGTCTCGGCGGCAATTCATGTCTCAGCGGCGACTTTGTCGGCGACTGGTGGTTCGGTAAACCACTTGCTGCCGGCGACCGTC
This sequence comes from Bacteroidales bacterium, assembly GCA_029007645.1. Classification (GTDB taxonomy): domain Bacteria; phylum Bacteroidota; class Bacteroidia; order Bacteroidales; family Muribaculaceae; genus Lepagella. Next base: position 9,007 of record JAQXIE010000105.1, on the reverse strand, counting down.
TCACCCTGATGGACATGAATCATTACACCACGGTCAAGACCAATATGTTCAACGGTATCCAGCATCCATCGATCTGGTATCAGCCGGTCAACGGTGAACCGGTGTTGCTCCGTAAGTTCACTTATGAAGATTACCGTGACCGCATGGATTAAGCATGGATAAGAATTATTTTGTATATTTGTAGGTTCTAATCTGATTGAGAAGTTGTTTAAACTAATTTTTATGGTAAGATTCATTAATATTTTGAGACAGATTTGGTCGGCTGAACCCCGAAGGGCTCGGGGAGCGTAGGCGACCCAACAGGGAGCAACATATCGGTTGGTCCCGATGAACCCCGAAGGGCTCGCGGCTTCAAAAGATCTACCCATGCCGCAACACGGCCGAAGATGCCCATAAGATTAATGAAGATTGCCATAAAGTTTATACAATTTCAAATTTTAGTTTACGTAAATTAGTTTAAACAACTTCTTAACGTGGAATTTAAATTAACATCCAAATATTTTCCTACGGGCGACCAACCTGAGGCTATCGCCGAACTGTCGGAGGGCGTGCTCAACGGAGCGCCCCATCAGACACTGTTGGGTGTTACCGGTTCGGGTAAGACTTTCACCATGGCCAATGTGATACAGCAGGTGAAACGCCCGACGCTTATCCTCTCGCACAACAAGACTCTGGCCGCGCAGCTTTACTCCGAGATGAAAAGCTTTTTCCCGGAGAACTCCGTACAGTATTTTGTGTCGTATTATGATTATTATCAGCCCGAGGCCTATATTCCTGGCAGCGACAAATATATTGAGAAAGACCTGATGATCAACGAACAGATCGACAAATTGCGTTTGTCGACTGCTGCGGCATTGCTGTCGGGACGACGCGATATCGTTGTGGTCTCGAGTGTGAGCTGTATCTACGGCATGGGCAATCCCGAGGATTTCAGTCAGACTGTGGTACGGATCAAGGTAGGACAGCGCATTTCCAGGAATCAGTTACTGCGCGATCTTGTCGATTCATTATACAACCGGACGGAGACCGAGTTGAGCCGGGGTCAGTTCCGTGTCAAGGGCGATACGGTGGATATCCGCCTTTCGTTCGAGGAAATCCAGCTTCGCGTTATATTCTGGGGCGACGAGATCGAGCAGATTCAGACGGTAGATCCCGACACCGGCGCTGTGTTGACCACTCTTGAAGGTTTCAACATTTATCCTGCCAACATTTTTGTGTCGAGCAAGGAGCGTACGGCGTCGGCTGTGAACCAGATAGCGCTCGACCTGGGCAAACAGGTCGAGTTTTTCCACAGTCAGGGCCGTGAGATTGAAGCGGCGCGCCTCAAGGAGCGTGTCACCTATGATCTCGAAATGATCAAGGAGCTGGGCCATTGCAGCGGCATCGAGAATTATTCGCGATATTTCGACGGCCGCGAACCGGGGGCCAGACCATTCTGTCTGCTCGACTATTTCCCTAAAGATTTTCTGACCATAATCGACGAGAGCCATGTGACGCTTCCTCAGATTCGCGGCATGTTCGGCGGTGACCGTTCTCGCAAGATCAATCTGGTGGAGTATGGTTTCCGGCTACCGGCCGCATTGGACAACAGACCCCTGAAATTCGAAGAATTCGAGCGTCTGACACCGCAGACAATCTATGTCAGCGCCACTCCCGGCGATTATGAGCTGCAACAGACCGAGGGTGTGTTTGTGGAGCAGGTGATCAGACCTACCGGCCTTCTCGATCCGGAAATTGAGATCCGTCCGACGCTTAATCAGGTAGACGACCTGATGGAGCAGATCCGCCAACGCATAGATGCGGGGGAGCGCACGCTGGTTACCACCCTGACGAAGCGAATGGCCGAAGAGCTCGACAAACATCTGTTGAAGTGGGGAATCAATTCCGCCTATATTCACCGCGATGTGGATACGTTGGAACGCATCCGCATCCTTGAAGATTTACGCAACGGCACATACGATGTGCTGATCGGCGTCAACCTGCTGCGCGAGGGCCTTGACCTGCCGCAGGTGAGCCTTGTGGCCATTCTGGATGCCGATAAGGAGGGCTTCCTGCGCAACCATCGCAGTCTGACTCAGACTGCCGGCCGCGCCGCCCGTAATGTCAACGGCAAAGTCATAATGTATGCCGACAAAATCACGGATTCGATGCAGAAAACCATCGATGAAACCGAGCGCCGTCGGCAGAAGCAGATGCAGTACAACGCAGAACATGGCATCACCCCCACGCCCATTGGTGAGAAAGCCCATAACGAACTTGCCGAAATTTACGGCGAGAAATCCGAACAGGCCAATGCAGCAGCACGGAAGACTTCGCGTATCGCTCCACCGCAGAAGCCCGTCACCAGGACTTCGGCTTCTCAGGCTCCGCGCCCTTATATCGAAGAGGAGCATCCCGCGGCCATAGCCGCCGATCCCGTGGAGATGTATATGTCGACCGACGAATTGCAACGACGCGTGGAGAAACTGAAGCGCGACATGATCGACGCCGCACGCCGTACGGACTTCATAGAGGCCGCTCAGCTCCGGGATGAACTTGTGAAGACCCAGGCATTGCTCGAATCCAAAACCGTAAACCATGCCGGATAAACAGTCAGACAGAAGGTTCAGAAGGGAAGATTTTCTTCCCACGTCGCGCGACGAGATGACGGCTTTGGGCTGGGAGCAGGCCGACGTCATCATTTTCTCGGGGGATGCCTACGTGGACCATCCTTCGTTCGGAGCGGCTGTCATAGGCCGAGTGCTTCAGGCCGCGGGATATAAGGTGGCGATCGTGCCGCAGCCCAACTGGCGTGACGATCTCCGGGATTTCAAAAAGCTGGGACGTCCGCGTCTCTTCTTCGGCGTCTCGGCCGGCGCCATGGACTCGATGGTAAACCATTATACGGCCAACCGACGGCTGCGTCACGACGATGCTTATACGCCAGGTGGCCGTCATGGTATGCGTCCGGATTATCCCACTGTAGTTTACTCCGGAATTCTGAAGGACCTCTTTCCCGACGTGCCCGTTGTGGCCGGAGGTATCGAGGCTTCACTGCGTCGGGTTTCGCATTATGATTACTGGCAGGACAAACTGCGCCCGCCGATTTTGCTCGATGCCAGGGCCGATATGATTGCTTATGGAATGGGCGAACGCTCCGTAGTTGAAATTGCCCGACGAATCGAAGCCGGCCAGCCTGTTTCCGAGATCAAGGATATCCCGCAGACGGTGTTCTTCACCGACGCTCCCGCCGGACCTGACGACATCGTCCTCGCTTCCTATGAAACCTGTCTTAAGGATAAAAAGTGCCAGGCCCTGAACTTCCGTTATGTCGAGGAAGAATCCAACCGGTATGAGGGACACGTCATCAGGCAGAGCGCCATGGGGCGCACGGTGCAGATCAACCCGATGTATCCACCCATGTCGCAGGGGGAGATCGACGCGTCGTTCGATCTGCCGTATACCCGCATGCCTCATCCGCGTTACAAAGGAAAGACGATCCCGGCCTATGAGATGATCCGTCATTCAGTCAATATGCACCGGGGTTGTTTCGGAGGTTGCGCGTTCTGTACGATATCCGCCCATCAGGGGAAGTTTATCGCCTCGCGCAGCAAGGAGTCGATACTGCGCGAAGTGCGTCAGATCACGAATATGCCCGATTTCAAGGGATATATTTCCGATCTCGGCGGCCCGTCGGCCAATATGTATGCCATGGGAGGCCGGAACCGCGAGGCGTGCAGGAAATGCGTCCGTCCCAGTTGCCTTCATCCCAAACCTTGCCCCAACCTGAACAACGACCATCGGCCGTTGCTCGATATATACCATGCCGTCGATGCATTGCCGGGTGTCCGCAAGTCGTTTATCGGCAGCGGTGTTCGTTATGACCTCGCCATGGCGCCCAATACCGATCCTGCTGTCCGCGACGCCAACAGGACATATCTCGAGGAGTTGATACGCAATCATGTGTCGGGCCGGCTCAAGGTCGCTCCTGAACATACCTCCGACCGCGTGCTGAATTGTATGCGCAAACCGGAATTCGATCAATTCCGCAAATTTAAGAGAATCTTTGACCGTGTCAATGCCGACAATGGTCTCAACCAGCAGCTGATTCCATATTTTATTTCCTCGCATCCTGCATGTCATGAGGAGGATATGGCAGAACTGGCTGCTATTACCAAGGATCTGAATTTCCATCTGGAGCAGGTGCAGGATTTCACTCCGACGCCAATGACCGTAGCCACTGAGATTTATTACAGCGGATATCACCCCTATACAGGCGAGAAAGTCTATACGGCCCGAAGCACGGAGCAGAAGCTGGCACAAAGACAATTCTTCTTCTGGTACAAGCCCGAAGCCCGGCCATCCATTCTCAATGAGCTGCGGCGCATGCACCGGCCGGATCTGATCCAGGCCCTATATCCCGGAAATCGGAACATTCCCCGTCAGGATGCCGGCAGGAATAATCCCCGGCAGGGCAATAACCGACATGTAAACGAACGTTTCATAAACAGACCCAAAAAGAAATAATATGAACAAAACAGGACTGACCATGTGTGCGATGCTGTTGCCGCTTGCAATGACCGGTTGCGGATCTTCCGGCTCGGACGAGAAGATTATCGAAAAACCGGATGTCAAGATCGAGAACGGGATGTTGACTCCCGAAGTTCTTGAGGCCTTTGGCCGCATCTCCGAAGCCGTACCGAGCCCGGACGGCAGCAAGATAGCTTATACGCTTGCTTACGAGGATATTGAGGAGAACCGCAGCAATGCGGAGATCTATGTCATGGACGCCGATGGTAATAATCCGCGACGTCTTACCAAAACTCCGAAGTCGGAGAGCAATCTCCAATGGCTGGACAATGACCGCCTGGCATACCTCGGATATGACAAGAAAACCCAGTCCAGTCAGATCCATACCATCAGCGCCGGCGGTGGCAACGGCAGTTGCTTGTCTCAGGTCAAGGATGGCATCGAGTGTTTCAAGATTTCGCCCGATGGCAAACATGTGCTGTATGCGAGCCCGATCGCCGCTTTCGACAAGGACAGCACTCTTTTCAAAGGACTTGACAAGGCTACGGGTCGTGTTGTCGACGACCTGATGTATAAGCATTGGGACGAATGGGTCACGAAGATACCCCATCCTTTCCTCGCTGATATCGATGGTGGCAAAGTCAAGGAAGGAAAGGACCTGATGGAGGGTGAGCCTTTCGAGTGTCCGATGCGTCCTTTCAGCGGAGCGGAGTCATTCGCATGGAGCCCCGACAGCAAGACCCTCATTTATGTGAGCCGCAAGCTCAAGGGTATGGATTATGCCTTCTCCACCAACTCCAACCTGTACCAGTATGATCTGGCTACCGGCAAGACCGTCAATCTGACGGAAGGGGAGCAGGGTTACAATACCAATCCCGCATTCTCGCCCGACGGAAGCAAGCTGGCATGGCTTTCGATGGAGACGGCCAAGTATGAAAGCGACAAGAAGCGTCTGTTGGTACGCGACATGGCATCGGGCCAGCGCAAGGACCTTACATCCAACTGGGATTATTGGCCCGAAGAGATCCAGTGGGCTAAGAACGGTGCCTCGATCTGGTTTACGGCTTACTACGAGGGTGTCGCTCCGGTCTTTAAAATTGATGCCAACACTGCAGCCATTGATACGGTGGCTATGGAAGTCGCCGACTTCGCCGGCATCGCTCCGCTGGCTGACAACGCTGCCGTCGTGCTCCGTCACTCCATGCGGTCGCCTAACGAAATCTGTCTGGTCCGCACCGACAGCAAGGAAGTAAAGCAGTTGAGCCACGTCAACGACGAACTGCTCGCTCAGCTTAAACTCGGCGAGGTGCGCAAGGTGATGGTTCCCACAACCGACGGCAAGCAGATGACATGCTGGGAAATCCTTCCCGCCGATTTCGATCCTGCAAAGAAGTATCCCGCCATCCTTTACTGTCAGGGCGGACCCCAACAGGCCGTCAGCCAGTTCTGGAGTTACCGATGGAACTTCATGATCATGGCTGCCAACGGGTATGTCGTGATCGCTCCTAACCGTCGTGGCCTTCCCGGCTTCGGCACGGAATGGAATCGTCAGATCAGCGGCGATTACGGCGGCCAGAACATGCAGGACTATTTTTCGGCTACCGATTACATCAAGAGCCGGTCCTATGTGGACGCCGACCATGTCGGCGCAATCGGGGCAAGCTACGGTGGATTCTCGGTATATTGGCTTGCAGGCCATAATGACGGCCGCTATGCCGCGCTTGTATCGCACGCCGGAATCTTCAATATCGAGGCTCAGTATCTCGAGACAGAGGAAATGTGGTTTGCCGACTTCGATCTCGGAGGCCCGTATTGGGACGAAAACAACGCCGTGGCTCAGCGCACCTATGCCAATTCGCCGCATAAGTTTGTAAACAAATGGACCGCTCCGATGCTGATCACCGTCGGCGAGCTCGATTACCGTATTCTGGCATCGCAAGGTATGATGGCGTTCAATGCCGCCAAAATGCATGGCCTTGAAGCTGAGATGGTGGTGTTCCCCGACGAGAATCACTGGGTTCTGAAACCACAGAATGCCATTCTGTGGCAGCGCTGCTTCTTCCGTTTCCTCGACAAGTATTTGAAACAGCCTGCGGCTGCGAAGAACTGACAACATCCCCATTTGTGGGTATTTTTGGCCGGATCGGGACTTTTATTCCCGGTCCGGCTTGTCTTTGGTGTTTATAAGTAGTAATTTTGTATGTAATTAGTTGCCGCTAAAATAATGAACGAAGCAAATTGTAAGCGAAACATGCGCCTGTCGGATCTTAAGCCCGGCGAGACGGGGGTGATAATCAAAATCTTAGGCCACGGAGCTTTCCGCAAGCGGGTCATGGAGATGGGTTTTGTACGCGGACGTGAGGTTCGAATGGTTCTCAATGCCCCTTTGCAGGATCCCATCAAATACTCGTTGATGGATTATGAAGTGTCCTTGCGCAGGTCGGAAGCCGATCTGATCGAGGTTTGTCTGCTCGATGAATGGAATCACGCACCTGTCGAAGAGCCGGCGGAAAATACGAGAACGGACTCCGAACCCGATGCAACTCCGCTAAGACGTGACAAGATTATCAATGTGGCCCTGATAGGCAATCCCAACTGCGGCAAGACATCGCTCTTCAACCTTGTGAGTGGCGCTCACGAACACGTGGGAAATTATGCCGGCGTAACAGTCGGCGCCAAAGAGGGCACGATGAAGTATAAAGGTTACCGGTTCAATATAGTCGATTTGCCCGGTACCTATTCATTGTCAGCCTATTCGCCAGAGGAGCTTTACGTGATGCGTTATCTGCGCGAAGAAACGCCCGATGTCATAATCAATGTCGTGGTGGCTTCCAATCTGGAGCGCAACATGTATCTCACCACCGAACTGATTGACATGAACCGTCCGATGGTGATTGACCTCAACATGTTCGACGAACTTCAGAAAAGCAACGCCGATCTTGACTACGACGCCCTCGGTAAGATGCTCGGTGTGTCGATAGTGCCCACGATCGCATCCACAGGGTGGGGTATGGAAAATCTGCTGGATACCGTAATTAAGGTATACGAGGACCGGAATCCCGACACGCGGCACATTCATATCGGGTTGAATCCGATCATAGAAAAGGCTGTTTCGCAACTCAATGCCCAGTTCAAGGCCGATACTTCGATATCCCTCCATTTCTCTCCACGTTTTATGGCAATAAAGTTTCTGGAGAAGGATCCGGAGATCGAGGAGATGCTCAAGGGGAGTCCCCGATACCCGGAATGGGTGGCATTGCGCGACAGTCTCAATGAGAATATCAAAAAGCGGCTGAACGAGGACGTTACCGATGCTATTTCGGCCGAGAAGTATGGCTTTATTCAGGGCGCTCTGGCCGAAACGCTGGAAGGAAGCCTGGCAAACGATGAAAAGACCACCAAGGCAATCGATACACTGGTCACAAACAAACTGTTCGGATTCCCGATCTTTCTGGCCATCATGTGGCTTATGTTCTGGTGCACCTTCGAACTCGGTTCCTATCCCATGGAGTGGATCGAGAGCCTTGTCGGCTGGATATCGTCGTTAGTAGGCCGCTACATGTCGGAGGGCCCGCTCAAGGATCTTCTTCTCGACGGTATTATAGGCGGCGTCGGTGGCGTCATCGTTTTCCTGCCCAACATCCTGATTCTCTATTTCTTCATTTCGTTCATGGAGGACTCGGGATATATGGCGCGTGTGGCGTTCATCATGGACAAACTGATGCATAAGATGGGGTTGCACGGCAAGTCGTTCATTCCGTTGGTCATGGGCTTCGGCTGCAATGTGCCGGCCGTCATGTCGACGCGTATTATCGAGAGCCGTTCAAGCCGTCTGATAACCATCCTGATAAATCCTTTCATATCCTGTTCGGCCCGTATCCCGATATACGTGCTGCTTGTCGGTGCGTTCTTCCCGCATTATGGAGCATGGATATTTGTCGGGCTATATCTGCTCGGCATTATCGTGGCGGTTCTTACTGCTAAGCTGATGCGTAAATTCTGGTTCAAGGCCGACGAGACGCCGTTTGTGATGGAACTGCCTCCTTACCGCATGCCGACCGCCAAGGCCACGCTGCGCAACATGTGGGCCAAAGCCGAGCAGTATCTTAAAAAGATGGGAGGGCTTATCCTTATAGCCTCGATCATAATCTGGGCGCTTTCATATTTCCCCCGATATAAGGCTCAGGACATTCCCCAATCATTCTATACCGAGATAACGGCTGATACGCCTGCATCGACGTTGAACAGCATGTCGCAGGAATCGATTGACGATATGGTGCTGAACGAATACCAGCAGGGGCACAGCATACTGGGCCACATCGGCAAATTTATCGAGCCGGTAATGCAGCCGCTCGACCAGGGCTGGAAATCGTGTGTGTCTTTGCTGGCCGGTTGCGCGGCTAAAGAGGTGGTCGTTTCGACCCTCAGTGTTCTCTATGTCGGCGACGATGACGCCGAGGCCTTGAGCAAGCGTCTCACCGAGCCGTCGAAACTTACG
>JAQXIE010000104.1 GCA_029007645.1 Bacteroidales bacterium | reverse complement strand
GCGGCCACTTCGTTCCATGCCTTCGGTCTGTTCTCGACCTATCTGTATGCCGTGACGCTGGCATTGCTGCTGGCACTGCCCGGCCTGCTGCGCCATGGCCGCTGGCTGATGCTCGTTCTGCTGGCGCTGACCGACGGACTGGCTCTCTCCAATATCATCTATGCCCGCACATACTTTGCCCCGATTCCGCCCATTAGCTATATGCTGGCCGGAACCACGGCAAATTACGGCGCTTCCATCTTCAGCTCGATGTGGGTGGCCGATGTGCTCTTCCCAGTCATTACCATTCTGACCGTCTGGCTGATGGGCTCCGGACCGCGCGACGGCAAACGGCGCAAGGAGGCGTGGGGAGGTTATGGAATATCGCTTGCCGTAATGACAGGCATTTGCGCAATCCATTCTCTGTGTGTCGGTTCGCCGATGACCGGCATCGACCGGCTCAAGGCCGATTCCCGTTACCATTCGGCTCCGGCCGTGGCCTATACGCTGCCCGTCAGTGTGCTGCATGATTATCTGCGCGACATCGAACCGGTACTGCCTGAACACAAGGACGCCGTGAGTCGACAGCTGTCGGATTTCAACCGCTACAAAGAGGAGCGGGAACTCGCCGACAACAAGCTGACGGCTTTGAACTATATGCCGCGCAATGTGGTGTTCATAATCCTCGAATCGTTCGAGGCATGGCCTGTGGGCGCCCGCGTCGAAGGTCAGGAGATCACGCCCAATTTGAACCGCTTTGTTGCCGACAGCACGTCATGGTATGCCCGCCGTGTACTGTCGCAGGTAGCGCACGGACGCAGCATGGACGGCCAGCTGGAACTCACCACCGGACTGATGCCGTTAGGCGAGATGTCCTTCCCGCTCAGATACGCCGCCAACGCATATCCGCACCTCGGCAAGACGCTCAAGGCGCAGCGCGGCACGCGCAACTATCTGCTGGCCAGCAACGCCGCCTGGTCGTGGAACTCCGGTGCCGTCACCGCCAATTTCGGTTTCGACGAACGCCGCTATAGCGATGCCTGGGACGCGTCCGAGAAATTCGAAGGCCCCGACAATCCCACCGACGGCTCATTCATGCGTCAGATTGTCGACAAGATGCGCGCGGGTGAAATCTGGCCCGTCGGACAACCCGCTTTCATCGAAATACTGACTTTCTCCTCGCACACGCCGTTCCTGATTCCCGAGGAACACCGCTCGCTACATCTCAAGAGAAAATACCCGGCGCCCTTGGGCGACTATATCACGGCGATCAACTACACCGACGCTGCCGTCGGCCGGCTGGTGGATTATATTCGCAGCCGTCCGGATGCCGACAGTACCATGATCGTCCTGATCGGCGACCATGAGGGACTGGCCACATGGCGACGCACCGTACGCAATGCCGGCAAAGAATATGCCGACTTGGTCGATGCCGAACCCTTCGTGCCGATGATAATCCTCAACGCACCGCATCCCGGACGCCGCGAGGCCGTGATGGGACAGGTGGACGTCTACCCCACAATCCTAAGTCAGGCCGGTCTGCGGCCCGACCTCTCCGAGCCTTTCAGCACTGACGCATTCCCCGGCCTCGGCATCTCGGCACTTTCGCCTCTGTCGCCTCAATATGCCGTCGAACTCAACGGCAGGATTCATGGAGACACCGTCGGTGCCAACCCGCGCGTACTTCGTCATGTCCTCGAAATGCCCGCGGCTTCCTCGACAATAATCCGCGGAAACATGTTCCGGAAATGAATTCCAATATCACGATTCGCAAAGGCAGGATTGAAGATACGGCCGCAATGAGCCATATCTTCAATCATTACATACGCACCAGCAATGTGATATTCTCTGAGCGGGAGCGCACGCCGCTCGATATGTACAGGCTCCTTGCTCCTGTCGTCCAGGGCGGCTATCCTTTCTATGTCGCCGAGGTCGATGGCACGGTTGCCGGCTACTGCTTCGCGCACGCATGGCTTCCCGACCCCGTCTACGCCTACTGCTGGGAGCTGACCGAATATCTGCTGCCGGAAGCCGCCGGGCATGGCGTGGGCAGCGGTCTGCTGCGACATGTCATCGACGACTGTTTCAAGGGTGGCGCCCATTCGCTCGTGGCATTCGTCACGGCCGACAACCTCCCCTGCTGCCGGATGCTGACGCGTTTCGGATTCAACCATATCGGCACCCTCCCCGAAACGGGCTTCAAACATGGCCGCTGGCACGGCGACGCCATCTACCAGCTGATCCTCCCCGCCCGGGAATAGGGTCTCGTTCCTTCGACAAGGGAACAGTATGAACAGGAGGCGGAATCTGCGGGCGGAATCTGCGGGCGACGTGGACGTCGCCCCTCCAGTTGCTTACTGGAATGACGACGTCCACGTCGTCGATATGGAACGGAAGTTTTCAACCTCCATCACCGAAATCGCACAGCCTTGTTGTTGACTGCGAACACTACGTCAATATCTGGGTGGTTTTGCTCAGGGTAATCCCCCCCATCACAACCGGACGGTCGCTCTGTTCCACATACGAGAATATTTCCTCGAGCGTATATTCGGGATTGTGGATGTCGCCCAACTGCACATTGAAAGTAGGCGTTCCGCTCATTGGGTCGAAGCCAAATGACCCCTTCAGCGATTTCAAGGCCGCCAGAAAGCCACGGAGCCTTGTAGCGCCGGTGATGCGCAGACTGTTCCTTATTAACGCAACGTCAATCAGATAGCTGGTCGACACAAGAATATTCGTGCGATATAGTATTCAGCGGTTTAAGTTGTATTTGACAACCCAATAGCCGGTCTTGTTGCTACCCATGCGCTCTATCCATCCGGCAGCTTTCATGTTGCCTATAATCTTCTTTATACCATTATCAGTCATACCTACCTTTTCAGCAAGTTCGATACGTGTAAGTCGTGGATTGTCTGTGAGCAGTCGTAATACGGACAGTTCGGATTTATTGGGTACTTTATTGGGTAACTTGTTGGGTACTTCTTCTTTTATGTTCTTTTGGAGCGTCTTCAAAATTTCGTTGAGCATAAAATCGATGAAGGGGCCTGATTGACCCTTGGCAGTGGATGCAGCAATAGCGTTGTAGAATGGTTTTGATGCGGTTCGCTTTGCGAAGTTTCACGCCATGCTCACCCTCAAGAGCGATATTATGTCGCTCCAATAGTGCAGATATTTCCGCAATGCGATTGATCGCATCTGCCGATATGTTGAACGGAGGGGTTGCCATAAGCTTATGCGAATATTTCGATTTGACCGGAGATAAGACATGGAAGAAGAGTGTCACCAGCTTCGATCAAAAAATTTAATTTCATTACCTGGTAATTATCAGAAGTTTCTCGTTCTGAGTATACAAAGATAGCAAAAATTCCGCTAACGGACACTATGAATCTGAGGATTTAGTGACGTTAATGCTATGGAAAATATAAAAAGAAGCGAGGCAACCCACCTAAGAGGTAGCCTCGACTTTACCTTTTTTAGAGTGCAAGGATGCAGCGTCGAAGTCTGCACCGGCACTATAAAGAGTAAACCATGTCGCTGGCACGACGACGCCATCTACCAGCTGATCCTCCCTGACGCCACAGACCTGCTGACGCAGGAAATGGAATTGCCTCAGAATACAGTTCCGTACCTTGACATCTTTATATCTCCGCGTCCATAGATTGACGACGTGGACGTCGTCATTCCAGTCAGCTACTGGAGCGGTGGTGTCCACACCGCCTGCGCTCGGCTCTTTCTGAGTCTATTCCGTCACCTGCGTCAGCAGGATCTGTGGCAAAGGCAACGTCTAAGACTTAACTTTCCGTCTGTGAGCTTCTGTAAGTTCAGTGTATGCTAAAAGCACCGCTTTTGCCGTTTAGTTCCGTGCCTTGATATCTTTAAAATTCTAACATATTGGGCTTTTGCCGTCAGTTCCGTGCCTTGATATCTTTAAAATTCTAACATATTGGGCTTTTGCCGTCAGTTCCGTGCCTTGAAATCATATTTGTATTAAATGAAAGAGCCGTCAGCTGCGCTTACGGTAGGTTGCGGCCGCCGTCGCGCAGAGCAGGCCTCCCATAGCCGCGAGGATGACAAACTGCATCCAGAGTTCCGATACCGACGTCCCTTTCAGATAAACGGCGCGGACTATCTCGATAAAATAGCGAGGAGGCACCGCATAGGTAATAAGCTGCGCCCACTCCGGCATGGATGAAATCGGGGTGAACAGACCGCTCATCAACTGGCACACCACAATCACCGCGAACATCATCAGAATGCTCTGCAGCACCGTCGCCGATTTATTGGCGATTATCAGTCCCAGTCCCGACATAACCAGCGTAAAGAGCACCGCCGCCAGATATATCGACAGCACATTCCCCACGGGAATCAGGCCATAGACCAGCCATCCGATCAGGATGGCAATCGACACCACCAGCAGGCCTATCACCCAGTACGGTATAAGTTTGGACATCACGAAAGTCATACGTCCCACCGGGGTGACGTTCATTGCCTCGATAGTCCCTTTCTCCTTCTCGCTGACCAGATTGAGTGTCGGCAGGAAACCGCATATCATGATCACCAGCATCACCATCAGCGCCGGGACCATGAAATTGCGGAAATTCAGCGTGGGATTGTACATATACATCACCGAAACCGGGTTGCTGTCGGCTTCGGCTGCCGCCGATGTCAGCGGGCCCGGCGACATTGCCGCGGTCAGCCGCAGGGTTGCGGCAACGGAAGCTATCGTATAATTCGCCCCGAGAGCGCCCTTCGTGGCATTCACGCCGTTGGCGGCCAGGTCGATCTTCGGGAACCGGCCCGATTCCATGTCGCGTTCATAATGCGGGGGGATGGTCAGGATAACGTCCGACTTGCCCCGTTCCAGACTCCGGAGAGCCTCGTCGTAAGTGTTATAATGCCCGGTGACGGTCAGGTATTCGGAAGCGTCGATATCCGCCGCGATGCGACGCGACAGCTGAGAACGGTCGTTGTCGACCACGTCCACACCCACGTGCTTCACGTCCAGATTGGCCACAAGCGGGATGACAAGCATCACCATAATCGGCAGCATGACGATAACGCGCGGAATGAACGGATTCCGTTTCAACATCAGGATTTCCTTGCGCAGCAGCGCGCCCAATATGCTGTTCTTTGCCATGATTACTTTGTTGACAGATAAAATTTACGTACAGCCAGTACCAGAATCACCAGAGTCATTCCGACGAGCACCGTCATCTCGAGCCATACTCCGCTCAACGCCTGTTGCTGGATCATCAGACAGCGCATAGCCGAAATATACCATCGGGCCGGTACAACGCACGACAGCCACTGCAATATGTCCGGCATGTTGTCGATGGGAAATATCATGCCCGACAGCATTATGACCGGGATCATGAATATCATGGCCGATGCAATCAGGGCTGCCAGCTGGGTCCGCACCATGGTGGAGATCAGCAGACCTACAGCCAGGGCCAGGACGATGTAGACCAGCGATACGAGTATGATATTGAATATATTGCCGAACGGTATGCCGAGCACCGTATAGCTGAGCGTGAGCATCAGTGCCAGCAGTATGCAGGACAGCAGAAAATAAGGCACCAGTTTGCCGATTATCACGGTCAGCGGCCGAACGGGCGACACGAGCAGCAGGTCCATAGTGCCCCGTTCCTTCTCGCCCACGATCGATACCGAAGTCATGATCGCACAGATCAATATGAAGATCATGCCTAAGATTCCGGGAACGAAATTATACGAACTTTTAAGCTGCGGATTGTAGAGCGTGCGCAGCGTGACCGGCATGTTCCGGCCACTTTCCGCCAGTGCGCCCTCCACATAGGCTGTCACCGATTTGGCCGTAGCCGTATTCGAGCCGTCGGCAATGATCTGCTGACGCAATGTGCCACCGCGGTCGTCGAGCAGCACCACCGCATCGGCGCGTCCTGACCGGAGCACCTTGTCGATATCGCCGACCGGCATCAGTCCCTCGAATGTAAAATATGGATTCACCTGCAGCCGCATCAGCGCGTTGCGTGTCTGGTCGCTGTGTTGCGGCACCACCGCAGCGACACGCACGTTGTTCACCTCCATCGATATGGCGAAACCGAACAGCAGCATCAGCACCAGCGGCATTACCAGTACAATTAACAGGGTCCTCTTGTCGCGCCATATCTGCAGCGACTCCTTTCTGACCATCGATCCCAATATCGCCATCTTCAATCTCCTCGTTTGGCGGCGCCGGCCACGGTGCGGAACACCTGGTCCATGGTCGCCGCATGATACTTTTCCTTCAGATTACGGGGCGTGTCGAGCGCCTCGACCCGGCCGTCGACCATTATCGACACACGGTTGCAATACTCGGCCTCGTCAAGATAGTGCGTGGTGACGAACACCGTCATTCCCCGCGATGATTCCCTGTAGATCAGTTCCCAGAACTTGCGGCGCGTCAGCGGATCGACGCCTCCGGTAGGCTCGTCCAGAAAGACCACCCCGGGATTGTGTATCGTCGACACCGTGAAGGCCAGTTTCTGCTTCCAGCCCGTGGGGATGTCGCTCACCAGCGTGTCGCGCATATTCTCCATGCCCAATTGCCGGAACACGATGTCGCCGCGCTCCTTTATCTCGCGCTTGCTCATGCCGTAGATCGTCGAGAACAGCCGCAGATTCTCCAGGACGGTCAGATCCTCGTATAGCGAGAAGCGCTGGCTCATGTAGCCGATGCTGCGCTTCACCTCCTCGGGCTGTGTCAGTATGTCGTAACCTGCCACAGTCCCCGAGCCGGCCGTGGGGCGGCTCAGTCCGCACAGCATCCTCATCGCCGTAGTCTTCCCGGCGCCGTTGGCGCCAAGGAATCCGAATATTTCGCCCCGGCCCACATCGAATGTTATCCCGTCGACGGCCGTGAAATCGCCGAACCGTTTGGTGAGTCCCTTCACCGTTATTACTTTTTCTTCACTCATTGCGCGCCAGTTTGATAAACAGATCCTCAATATCCCCCTGTGCGGGATATATCTCGACATTTTTCAATCCTCCGGCTTCGAGCTGACGTTTTGCCGCCTCGGGGTCGAACCCGTCCTCGGCCACCACATGCAGGGTGGCGCCGAAGGTGTAGCACTCGGCGACGTGCGGCAGTTTCCTGATGGCCTCAAGCAATCCGTACATATTGTCGGCGCAGGCGTTCCACAGCTGCTCATCCAGGCCGGCCACAAGCCGCTCCGGAGTATCGGTGCGGAGTATCCGCCCGTTTCCGATCAACGCGATGCGGTCGCACAGCTGCGCCTCGTCCATGTATGATGTGGATACCATCATGGTTATGCCCTGCCGGCGCAGTCCGTTGAGCATCTCCCAGAATTCGCTGCGCGACACGGCGTCGACGCCTGTTGTCGGCTCGTCCAGAAAGAGTATCTCCGGTTTGTGGATCAGCGCGCAGCTCAACGCCAGTTTTTGCTTCATGCCGCCCGACAGCGCGCCGGCCCTCCGGTTGGGGAAGCGCTCGAGCTGGGCGAATATCGGAGCTATCAGATCGTAATTCTGCCGGACGGTCACGCCGAACAGCGCAGCGAAAAACTCCAGATTTTCGCGCACGGTCATGTCCTGATAGAGCGAAAACCGCTCGGGCATATAGCCTATTCGGGAGCGGATTGCCCGGTAATCCCTGACGGTATTGAGACCGAGCACCGTAGCCTTGCCGCTATCGGGCTGCATCAGCGTAGTCAGGATCTTGTAGAGCGAGGTCTTGCCGGCGCCGTCAGGTCCGATCAGGCCGAACAGTTCCCCCTGCTCGACGCTGAGGCTGACGTCGCGCAGCGCATGCACGTCGCCGTAGCTCTTGCTCAATCCCGTTACCTGGACAACAGCACTCATAACCGCACCTCGCCGTACTGGCCGAGCTTGAGCCGGCCATCGTTCTTCACCGCAATCTTGACGGCATATACCAGATTGGCCCGGGAGTCCTCGGTCTGGATCGACTTCGGTGTAAATTCGCTCTCCTGCGCTATCCATGTCACCGTGCCGGGGTATTCAAAGGTCACTCCGTCGCCGAAGTCGGCAATCACCGTCACCTTCTGCCCTATTTTCAGATCGGCGAGCTGCTTGGCCGTAAAATAGCTCCGCAAATAAATATTGTTGAGGTCGGCAAGCTTCACGAGCGGTTTTCCGGGCACGGCATACTCGCCCGGCTCGGCGTATTTCACCAGTACTGTGCCGGTGAGTGGCGACACGACCCGACTCTTGGAAATCTGCGTCAGAATCTGGTCGCGCTGATAATCCAGGGCGCGGGCATTGTCGGAAATCGAATTCCGGTTGTTCTGCAAGGTCGAGAGCAGGGCCTGGAGCTGACCCTGCAGGGTTGCGAGGCGCGCATTGGCGTCGTCGCGCTGCTTGACGGTAGCCGCGCCGTCGGCCAGCAGATTGGCGATACGCTTGCACTCGTTCTGCTGATGCGCGATCTCGGCGCGCAGCGAAGCCACCTGGGCGCTGACGTCGGGCATCGAGCTCTGAGCCGACTGCCGCTGGCTGCCGATCTGCCGGGCCTGCAGTTCCGAAATTACGGTATCGATTTCGCATATCACCTGCCCTGCCGTCACGCTGTCACCCTCGGCGACGTCCATGGCAAGAATGCGACCTTGCGTCTCGGCTGACACGGTCACGGTCGTCGCCTCGAAAATTCCGGTGGCATCATACTCCACCTTCTTGCCGCAGGAGCTCAGCATCAGCACGGCAAGAGCTGTCAAAATTGTATTTCTCATCGGTTCAATATGTCTTTAAGTGCATAAATCATCTGTGTCAGGCGGATCTGATGGTAAGCCGCATTCAGCCTGGCCTGGTTTTCGTCGCTGATTTTGGCGAGCAGATCGGTGGCGTCGATCACGCCGTTGCGCAACTGCGACTCGGCGGCGTTGCGGACGTTGGCGCGCAGGGCCACAATCCTGCTGTCATCGGCCATCGTCTTGCGCATTGTCTCAATCTCGCGCCGGCTTTTGCTGACGCTCAGCTCGGTGTTGCGCATGAACATCTGCCGGTCGACTTCGACCGACTCGTCGGCCAGACGGATACGTGTCAGCGAGTTCTTGCGGTCGTAAAGTGATGAAATGTTCCAGCTCACCTTCACCCCGGCCATGGCATTGAAACTCATGGAGCGGTCGCGCATCGAAGCGAAATAGTCCAGCCCCGGATATCCCTCGTAGATGCTTGCGAACAGTCCGATGCGCGGCATCAGCGAGGCCTTGACGGCAGCCTTGCGCACGTCGTTGGCGTCGCGACGCGCTTCGAACAGTTTCAGTTCGGGACGCGCCGATGTCATGTCCGCGGGCAGTTCCGCGGCCGGACAGTCGAATGTGTCGGCGGTCACGTCCTCACCCATCAGGATGCCGAGGGCCTCGCGGTACTGAAGCGCCGAGCCCCGCGCCGCGGTAAGCTGCTGCCCTATTGTCAGCCCCTGGGCCTCGAGCATGTCGACATCGCTCTGCATCGCCGTGCCGTTCTGAAGCATCGCCCGCAGACGCGTCAGGTTGGCATTGATCACGCCAAGGGTTTCCTCCGTCTGTTTTATCTGCTCCTCGATCAGCAGGATGCCGAAGAAAAGACCCTGCACCTGCTCGTTGAGTCCGTAAAGCTGCACGTCGAGCGCCGCCGACTGTTCCAGGGCATCGGCCCGCGCCGAAGCCCGCCGCGATTTCGACACGCCCCCGTCCCAGATGGTCTGGTTCACGTCCAGGCCGATCTTGTACTGAAACTTGCCCAGGCCCTTATAATCCTGTCCCATCTGGGCCAATACACCGCGCAATGCCTCCGGGAAGGCCGGCACCGCGTTCTGTATCGTGCCCTGGCCGTACAGCGTGGCCTGCGGCAGCCACCCTTTGTTGACATCCGACAAGTCCAGAGCCTCCATCTTCTCCACGATGCCGTATTTCTTCAGCATCGGATAATTCTCATGAGCTTTCTCCTGGCAATAGTCCAGGGTCAGTTGAGCCGCACAGCTCATTGCCGGCAGTATCCCGGCTATTGCGATCAAAACCGCTCCGACTTTTCTATTCATGGTTTTAATCTGTTTAATATGACTTCAACATTCTCCTCGCAACGGCGGTCCAGAAAGGCGTCAATGTCCTTACTGATCGCGGGGAACAGAATATCCATCATCGGCATCCCCACAAAGACAAATACGTTGAGCGACACGATATCCAGCAGCAACATAATCGCGTCCATCTTCCGGCACACACCGGCCTCGGCCTGAAGGTCGAGTTCCCGCTGCATGGCGGCGGAGACTTCATTCATCACGCTTTCGGCATCGCCGAATATCCCCAGGTTCTTGCGGATCATATTTCCTATCCGTTCCGGATCGCGACGCAGTTCGTTGATTATGAAGTTTGGCAACGACGCATTCCGTCTTACCAAATCAAAATGGGCTTTCACTCCCTGACTGATTCGCTCCATGAACGGCATATCGCCGTCGATGATGAACCCGAAAATCATGCGCTGCATCTGCTTCATCTTGGAGGCGAGGATCGTTTCGAACAACTTATCTTTGGTACGGAAATAATAATGGAGCATGGCATGAGTGACGCCGGCGCGCTCCGCAATGGCCGTGGTACGGGCACCGGCAAACCCCTTGTCGATGAACTCGGCCTCGGCGGCAGCCAAGATCGCAGCCTCAGTATCAATTGGTTGCGTGGATTTATCTACTGTCATAATGGTTTATCCGTTTTGTTTAACAGCTTTGTTAGCGCAAAACTACAAATAAATTCTCAAACCACCAAATAAATCCGCCACCTTCCAAATTTCAGACAGCAGCCCACGCCACTC
>JAQXIE010000103.1 GCA_029007645.1 Bacteroidales bacterium | reverse complement strand
GACCGCCCCATATCGTGGGTTTCAGTATTGGCTCAAACCTCCACATCCCCTTGGCGTGCTCAGAGTTCCTTGGGCATTACTTTCTTGGCGCGGCGTTTGGGCGCGGGCGCGGGTGCCGGCTTCTCCTCGATGCCGGCCAGCTGAGCATCGATCATGATGCGTCCGCAGTATTCGCAGACAATCACTTTCTTGTGCATCCTGATCTCCAGCTGGCGCTGTGCCGGAATACGGTTGAAGCAACCGCCGCAGGCATCGCGCTGTACGGTCACAATGCCCAGACCGTTGCGGGCGTTCTTGCGGATACGCTTGAAGGCCGCCAGCGTGTAGGCGTCGATCACAGGTTCCAGATCCTTGGTCTTCTTCAGGATCTGCTCCTCCTCGGCCTTGGTTTCCGAGATGATCTCCTCCAGCTCCTTGCGCTTCTGCTCCAGGATATGACGGTGGTCCTCCAGATCCTCCTTGTCGCGTGCCAAAGCCTCCTGTTCGGACTCGATGCGCGACTTGGCGTCGCGGATCTTCTTCTCGCACAGCTCGATTTCCAGATTCTGGAACTCGCGCTCCTTCTCCAGGAAGGCATACTCGCGGTTGTTGCGCACGTTGTTGATCTGCTCGTCGTATTTGCTGACCTTGATGCGGCTCTGCTCGATCTCGCCGTTCAGGCGCTGGATCTCGCTGTTGAGCATCCCGATCTCCTCGTTGTGCTTGGCTATGCGCAGCTCATAACGGGCTATCTCGTCCTCGCAGTCCTTCACCTCGTTGGGAAGCTCGCCGCGCTGGATCCGGATATCGTCGATCTTCGACAGATAGGTCTGCAACTGGTACAGTGCTTTCAGTCGCTCTTCGACACTGTGCTCTCTCTCGTTTTTCTTTGTTTCGGTAGCCATATGTTTTTTCTTCTTATTTTCTTACATTATCTTGATCGGATTCGACTCGGATTCGGGGAAATACACCACCATTTCCGGGAAAGCCTCGCGGATGATTCGCGAGAAGATATGCTCGGAGCATAGTTCCGATTCGTAGTGGCCGACGTCGGCGAGCAGGATACGGTCGCCGTAGCCGGTGAAGTCGTGGTATTTGATGTCGCCGGTGATGTAGACGTCGGCACCGGCGTCGATGGCCTTTTCGATCAGCGAAGCGCCCGAGCCTCCGCAGAGGGCCACGCGCTTGGCGACCAGGATATCGCGGCGCCCGGCTGAGTAGCGCAGGGCGCGGACGCCGAATTTCTCCTTGACCTTACGCAGGAAAGCCAGTTTGGGTGCCGGCTCGATGTCGCCGACCACGCCGAGGCCCGTAGGGGCGTCGGGTGCGCTCGGCTCAAGCGGGCGCAGGTTGCGGACGCCCAGCATGCCGGCCATCTCGCAGCTCACGCCGCTGCGCGTCGAATCCAGGTTGGTATGCGCCGAGTAGACGGCTATGCCGTCGCGCAGTGCCCGGAGCACAAGCCGTTGCGTCTCGTCCGCTCCCGTCAGGCTCTTCAGTCCGCGGAATATCAGCGGATGATGGCTCACCACCATCGAGCAACTGCGTCGGGCCGCCTCCTCCAGGATGTCCTCGGTGACGTCCAGACAGAGCAGTATCCCCGACACCTCGGCATCGGGGTCGCCCACCTGCAGGCCGGCGTTGTCGTAGCTCTCCTGAAGCCCCAGCGGCGCAAATGCCTCGATGGCCGCCGCCACCTCGCGTACTTTCGTCATTTCTCAGTCTTCTCGGTTAATCAGCCTTCTCGGTTAAGGTGAGCTGAAGCTCCTCAAGCTGCGACGCGTCGATCGGGCTCGGACTCTCGTTCATCACGTCGCGTCCGCTGTTGTTCTTCGGGAACGCTATCACATCGCGGATCGAGTCGAGGCCGGCAACTATCGACACGAAACGGTCGAAGCCCAGCGCCAGTCCTCCGTGAGGCGGCGCTCCGTACTTGAAGGCGTTCATCAGGAAGCCGAACTGCTCCTGTGCACGCTCGGGCGTGAAGCCCAGCAGCTCGAACATCGTGTCCTGAAGCTGGGCGTCATGGATTCGTATCGAACCGCCGCCAAGTTCTGTGCCGTTCACCACGATGTCGTAGGCTGTGGCGCGAACTTTGCCCGTGTCGCTGTGCAGCAACGGAATGTCCTCGGGATTCGGGCTGGTGAAGGGATGGTGCATCGCATAGTAGCGCTGTGTCTCGTCGTCCCATTCGAACAGCGGGAAATCCACCACCCACAGCGGGGCGAACACGTTGCGGTCGCGCAGTCCCAGACGGTTGCCCATCTCCAGGCGCAGCTCGCACAGCTGCTTGCGCGTTTTCATGGCCGGACCGGTCATCACCAGCAGTAGATCGCCGGGCTGTGCGCCGGCACGTTCGCCCCAGGCACGCAGATCGTCGTCGCTGTAGAATTTGCCTACCGAGCTCTTGATCTTGCCGTCGGCCTCATATTTTACCCACATCAGTCCCTTGGCGCCAACCTGCGGACGCTTCACGAACTCCGTCAGCTCGTCGGTCTGCTTGCGGCTGTAGCCGGCGCATCCCGGTACGACGATACCCACTACAAGTTCGGCCTCGTCGGTTACGGCGAAACCATGACCCTTGGCCAGATCCGTCAGATCCTTGAACTCCATGCCGAAGCGGATATCGGGCTTGTCGCTGCCGTAACGCTCCATGGCGTCCTGCCACGTCATGCGCGGGAAGGGCTCCGTGAAATCAATGTTCTTTACATATTTGAAGATATGCTTCACCAGGCCCTCGAACATTTGGATCACATCCTCCTGCTCGACAAAGCTCATTTCGCAGTCGATCTGCGTGAACTCCGGCTGACGGTCGGCACGAAGGTCTTCGTCGCGGAAGCACTTTGCAATCTGGAAATAGCGGTCGTAACCCGACACCATCAGCAGCTGCTTGAACAGCTGCGGGCTCTGCGGCAATGCGTAGAATTCGCCGGGATTCATGCGCGAAGGCACCACGAAGTCGCGTGCGCCTTCGGGAGTGGACTTCACCAGGATTGGGGTCTCGATCTCCAGGAATCCGTTGGCGTCAAGATAACGGCGGATCTCGAAGGCCATGCGGTGACGCAGCTCAAGATTGCGGCGCAGATTGGGACGGCGCAGATCCATATAGCGGTATTTCATGCGCAGGTCGTCGCCGCCGTCGGTGTCCTCCTCGATCGTGAAGGGAGGAATCTCGCTGCGGTTCAGCAGATTCAGACTCTCGGCCAGGACTTCGACCTCGCCCGTTTCGAGCTTCGGGTTGACTGACTGACGCCTGGCGACTTTGCCGGTGACCTGTATCACAAACTCGCGGCCAAGATGACTGGCCCGCTCGGCCAGCTCGGCGTCGGCATCGTCGCTGAACACTATCTGTGTCAGACCGTAACGGTCGCGTAAGTCAACAAAGGTCATGCCTCCCATCTTGCGGACACGCTGCACCCAACCGGCCAGCTTCACACTGCGTCCGGCGTCTCCGGCACGCAACTCACCGCATGTTGTGTCTCTGTACATTATCTATCTTGCGTTTTTCCCTCCGTCGTGGCCGTCCGAATTTTTTTTTGAAAAAATCTTGCTTTTTCGATCTCTATTCGGGACGTGTCAAAACGAGCGTGATGTAAATATTTGTATTTCAGCATGTTGCAAACGAGCAAAACCCATACGGGCACAACGAATGCAGCAGAGGCCTGCTTATATTCCGCGAAATTACAACAAATTTTTGTACTTTCCTATTTTTTTCGTTAATTTTGTCAACGTTTCGCAGATATAGCGGACCTTGATTGCGGTAGTAGCTCAGTTGGTAGAGCATCAGCTTCCCAAGCTGAGGGTCACGAGTTCGAGCCTCGCCTACCGCTCCCTTAAGATAAATCGTTGAAAACAAATCAATTGTGATTCGTTCTCAACGATTTTTTGTGTTTGTAAATTGCGAAATATCGGGTTGGCGGTTTTTTCAGGTGCATAGCTTTTTTTATGGCGGTGTGGACACCGCCGCTATCATATAACAAATTTGCAACATGTTGGCTATCTGTGATTTGTTATTTTGCATTAAATTGGCGCCAACGCGGCATAGTGACTCCAGTAGCTGGCGTTATTGGCGACGTGGACGTCGCCGCTCCAGTTGCTGACTGGAATGACGACGTCCGCGTCGTCAACCTATAGTCGCAGAGTTATAAAGATTTCAAGGCACGGAACTGAATGGCAAAAGCTATGCTTTTAGCCTGCACTGAATTTACAGATTTACACAGAAGTCCCCACAAAGGCTGTCAGGCCGATTTGCGACCTAAGCCATCGATGGAGTTAATACTCCCCGCATCGACTTGGTTGCCTCGCCGAGGCTGTTTCTCAACAACCCCACGATGGACGGTACAGCGAAGCTGGCACCGGCCTTCGTGGGGAGGAGCCGGAGGTGTACAACTTGGTCGGAGACCATGTTTCTGTACTGCCTGTACCTTAAAAATCTAATTTTTCAGACAGAGGAAGTAGGTGACCGGACCTATCAGGTTGTGAGCTGGCTCAAATCGATATCAGGAATTAGAGATGCCGGGAGCTTGTCCTTGATCAGGAATCCTATATATAACGGCAAGGTCAGTACTGCGACTCGCTACACTTTTTCAAACGAATAATCGTGACTCGCTACACTTTTTCAAACGAATAATCGAGCCTTTGTTACACTTTTTCAAACGAATAATCGCAACTCATTACACTTTTTGGAACGAATAAATGCGTTAC
>JAQXIE010000102.1 GCA_029007645.1 Bacteroidales bacterium | reverse complement strand
ACCAGGATGTCGGCATTGGCGCAGACCTTGGCCAGATCCTTAGTGCGGCTGTGTGTAATGGTCACCGTGCAGTTGCGGTCCAGGAGCATCTTGGCCATGGGGAGGCCGACTATGTTGCTGCGGCCGATCACCACGGCGTTCTTGCCCTCGAGCTGCACGCCGTTGTCGTCGAGCATCTTCATGACGCCCTTGGGCGTGCAGGGAGCCACATGGGGGCGTTTCTGCCAGAGGCCGGCCACATTGGCGGGGTGGAAGCCGTCGACATCCTTTTCGGCGGCGATGGCCTCGATCACGCGGTGCTCGTTGATATGCTTGGGAACGGGGAGCTGCACCAGCACGCCGTCGACCGTGTCATCGTCGTTGAGGCTGGCGATGGTGTCGAGCAGTTCCTGCTCGGTGGTCTCCTCGGGCATGCGGATTGTCGTGGACTTGAAACCGCACTGTTCGGCGTCCTTGCCCTTGCTGCGGACATAAGTCTGCGATGCGGGGTCCTCGCCTACGAGGATTACCGCCAGATGTGGAGCGCGGCCGTACTTGGCAACGTAGCCGGGCACTTCGGCGGCGATTTTCTCTTTGGTGGCCTTTGCCAGGGCCTTGCCGTCTATATTCATTCTGCTGATTCCTTTACGCCGATATCCGAGCGGAAGAAGAAACCTTCGGAGCAATCGGCAATTTTATGAATTTCTTTCAGGGCCTGTTTGCGGGCCTGGGTCAGGTTGTCGGCGCCGGCGGTGACCATCAGCACACGGCCACCGGCCGATACGATGTTGCCGTCGTTGTCGAGGCGCGTGCCCATGTGGTAAACCTTGTCGTCGACCTTGTCAAGACCGTTGATACGCAGTCCTTTGGCGTAAGTGCCGGGATAGCCGTCGGCGGCCAGGACGATGCCCAGGCGCGTTTCGGGTTTCCACCGGATTTCGCAGTCGCGGCCATCAATCACGGCCTCGAGGACGTTGTAGAAGTCCGACTCCATGCGGGGTAGGACAACCTCGGTTTCGGGATCGCCGAAGCGGGCGTTGAACTCGATCACCTTGGGCATGCCGTTGTTCAGGATCAGACCTCCGTAGAGCACACCGGAGAAGGGAGTTCCCTCGTCGACCATGGCCTGGGCCACAGGGCGCAGGATGGTGTCGAGAGCGGCCTGACGGATTTCATCGGTCACGAAGGGCACGGGGGAATAGGCGCCCATGCCGCCTGTGTTGGGACCGCGGTCGTTGTCGTAGGCGCGTTTGTGGTCGCGGGCTATGGCCAGGGGATAGACCTTGGCGCCGTTCACGAGACACATGAAGCTGAATTCGGGGCCGTCCAGGAACTCCTCGACCACAACGCGGCCTTTGCCGAACTCGTCGTCGAGCAGCATGTTGCGCAGAGCGGCCTCGGCCTCGGTGTGGTTCTGGGCCACGACGACGCCTTTGCCGGCAGCCAGTCCGTCATATTTGATGACGATCTGTTCGGGACCGGCCAGGACGTAGTCGAGCGCGGGCTGGAACTCCTCGAACGTGCGCGAAGCGGCCGTGGGGATGTTGTGGCGGGCCATCAGTTCCTTGGCGAACGCCTTGCTGGACTCGATTTGCGCGGCGGCCTTGGTGGGGCCGAAGATGCGCAGGCCCCGCTTGCGGAACTCGTCGACAATGCCGTTAGCCAGAGGCACTTCGGGGCCTACTACGGTCAGCGCTACGGAGGCGTCGGTGGCGAAGCGGGCCAGATTGTCGATGTCGGTCACCGCGATCTCAACGGGCGTGGCCTGCATGTTGATGCCGGCGTTGCCGGGAGCGCAATATACGCGGCCCACCGATTCGGAGCGCTTCAGCGCATCCACGATGGCGTGCTCGCGGCCTCCAGAGCCGATCACTAATACGTTCTGCTTCATAATCAGTGCTTGAAGTGGCGCATGCCGGTGAAGAGCATCGAAATGCCCTTTTCGTTAGCTTTCTTGATTGAATCCTCGTCGCGGATCGAACCGCCGGGCTGTACGATGGCGGCCACGCCGTAATTCGAAGCCTGTTCAACGGTATCGTCGAAGGGCAGGAAACCGTCGCTGGCCAGAACCAGACCCTCGGTGAATCCCTTGGCTTTAGCCTCCTCCAGTGCGATGCCGGCCGAGCCCACGCGGTTCATCTGACCGGCGCCCACACCGAGCGTCTGGCCGTCCTTGACAACGACGATGGCGTTGCTCTTGACGTGCTTCACGATCTTCCAGCCGAAGTTGAGGTCGATCAGTTCCTGAGCCGTGGGCTTCTTTTCGGTGACGCACATGCTGTCGGTTATCTCCAGGCATTCGATGTCGGCGTCCTGAACGAGCAGACCGCCGGTGACGCCCGTGTACTTGGGACGTTTCACGCGCGGAGCCGACATGTCGATCACCAGCACGCGCAGGTTCTTCTTCTTCGACAGCACCTCGAGGGCCTCGGGAGTGAACGAGGGAGCCATCACGATTTCCAGGAATATGGGCTTGAGGGCCAGGGCCGTGGCCTCGTTCACCTCGCGGTTGAAAGCCACGATGCCGCCGAAGATGCTGACCTTGTCGGCCTCATAGGCTCGGTTCCAGCTGTCGAGCACGTCGGTGCCGATGGCCGCGCCGCAGGGGTTCATGTGCTTCAGGCCCACGCAGAAGGGCTCGGAGAACTCGCTGACGATTTCCAGAGCTGCGTTGGCGTCCTGGATGTTGTTGTAGCTCAGCTCCTTGCCCTGGAGCTGACGGGCACCGGCCACGGAGTATGTGCCGGTTTCGGCCTCCTTGTAGAACTTGGCCTGCTGGTGGGGGTTCTCGCCGTAGCGGAGGCTCTGCACCAGGTCGAAGCTCAGGAAGAGCTTCTCGGGCAGGCCGGCCTGCTGGCGCATGTATGTGGCGATATGGCTGTCGTAGAGGGCGGTATGGGTGTAGGCTTTGGCCGACAGCTGCATGCGGGTTGCGAGTTTGGTGTTGCCGTCGGCGCGGATCTCGTCGATGATCTGAGCGTAGTCAGCGGGATCGCATACCACGGTGACGTCGTTGAAGTTCTTGGCGGCGCTGCGCAGCATGGAGGGACCGCCTATGTCGATATGCTCAACGGCGTCTTCCAGAGTGCAGTCGGGCTTGGCTATGGTAGCCTCGAAAGGATAGAGGTTCACGCAGACCATCTCGATGGTCTCGATGCCGTTATCCTTGAGCTGACGCATGTGGTCGGGGATATCGCGGCGACCCAGCAGACCGCCGTGCACCTTGGGATGAAGGGTCTTGACGCGGCCGTCGCATATCTCGGGAAAGCCTGTGACATCGCTGATGTTCGTGGTCTTGATGCCGTTGTCTTCAAGGAGCTTGCGTGTGCCGCCGGTGGCTATGATCTCCCAGCCCAGGTCAACCAGACTGCGGGCAAAATCCACCACTCCGTTCTTGTCGCTTACACTGAAAAGTGCTCTCATCGTTTTATGTTTTTTTGAGCTTGCGCTCTTTAGTTTTATTCCTTATTAATTATTTAATGGTGACTCCCTGGCCCTTGACAACCTTGCCGATTACCGAAGGTTTCAGGCCCGACTGCTGCAGAGATTCGAAAGCGGCCGGAGCGTCCGACTCGCTGACGGCGATAACCATGCCGATGCCCATGTTGAAGATGTTGAACATCTCGCGGTGGGGGATTTCGCCATATTTCTCAAGCATTTTGAACACGGGGAGGATCTCCCAGCTGCCTTCCTGCACCTCGACGCCGAGGCCTTCGGGGAGGATTCGGGGGATATTCTCGTCGAAACCGCCGCCGGTGATGTGCGCCACGCCGTGGACGTCGACCTTGCTGATAAGCTCAAGCATGGGCTTGACATAGATCTTGGTGGGGGTCAGCAGCACCTCGCCGAGCACCTTGTCGCCGAGTTCGGGATAAGCCTTGTGGAGGTCGAGACCTGCGTCCCTGATCACCTTGCGCACCAGCGAGAAGCCGTTGGAGTGGACGCCGGTCGAGGGGATACCGACCAGGACGTCGCCCTCGGCCACCTTGGAGCCGTCGATAAGGTTGTCCTTTTCGACTGCGCCGACAGTGAAACCGGCGATATCGTATTCCTCGGGGTCGTACATGCCGGGCATTTCGGCGGTTTCACCGCCTACCAGGGCGCAACCTGCCTGACGGCAGCCTTCGGCCACGCCGGCCACGATGGCTTCGACCACAGCGGGCTCGTTCTTGCCAACGGCCACGTAATCAAGGAACAGCAGCGGCTCGGCGCCCTGTGCCAGAACGTCGTTGACGCACATTGCCACGGCGTCGATACCCACCGTGTCGTGGATGCCCATCTCGAACGCCAGTTTCAGTTTCGTACCCACGCCGTCGGTGCCGCTCACCAGAATCGGGTGACGGTAGCCGAGGCTGCCGAGGTCGAACATGCCGCCGAAAGCTCCGATGCCACCCATGCAGCCGGCACGGTTGGTGGATTTTACATGCTTCTTGATGCGGCTCACTACTTCATATCCTGCTTCGAGGTTCACGCCTGAAGCTTCATAATGCTGTGCCATATGGTGTTGTTTGTTATTCCTTATTTATTATTGGTTGAGTCGGAGGCCTTGAGGCGGTTGTCGACCTCGCGGTAGGCGGCGGTGACATTACCCAGGTCACGGCGGAAACGGTCCTTGTCGAGGCGTTCGGCGGTCTCGGCGTCCCAGAACCGGCATGTGTCGGGGCTGATCTCGTCGGCCAGAATCAGCCGGCCGTCGGGTGTGCGGCCATACTCCAGCTTGAAATCGATCAGGCGGATGTTGACCTCGGCGAAGACTTGCTTGAGCACCCGGTTCACGTGCTCGGTCATCTCCTGGAGCTGATGCAGCTCCCCGATGGTTGCGGCGCCGAGCGCCACGGCATGCGAGTAATTGATCAGCGGGTCGCCCAGCGAGTCATCCTTGTAGGTGATCTCATAGACCGGCTCGGCCAGTTCCATGCCTTCCGGCAGGCCCAGCCGTTTGGCCATTGTTCCGGCCACAACGTTGCGGACAATTACTTCCAGAGGTATGATGTCGACCTTGCGGCACAACATGTCGCGCTCGCCGATCGTGTCGACGTAATGCGTGGGTATGCCCGCCTCCTCCAGCTTGCGGAACAGGATGGCGCTGATCTCGTTGTTGAAGAGACCCTTGTTGCCTATCGTGCCTTTTTTCAGGTTGTTGAACGCCGTGGCGTCATCCCGGTAATGGATTATCACCAGTCCCGGGTCGTCGGTGGCATACAGCTCCTTGGCCTTGCCTCTGTGCAGTAATTCTCGTTGTTGCATCGGTAGTTATTTTCCTCTGAAATAGTTGACGGCGTTCCGGAACAGGTTCTGGCGCTTGTTGCCGGGAACGTTTATCATCAGGCCGTCGTGGTAACGTTCGGAATGTCCCATCTTGCCAAGGATCAGGCCGTCGGGGCTTACGATGCCCTCGATGGCGCAAGTCGAGCCGTTGGGGTTGAAGGGGGAGTCCATCGTCGGGTTGCCCTCGGTGTCGGCGTACTGGAATGCCACCTGGCCGTTCTCGAAGAGGCGGCGCGCCAGTTCGGGGCTGGCCGTGAAGCGGCCCTCGCCGTGACTCATGGCAATCTGATATACCTCGCCGGTCTCGAAACCGGCGAGCCAGGGGCTTGCTGTGGTGCCCACACGCGTGGCGGCCATCTGCGAGATATGGCGGTTGATGTCGTTGCGGGCCAGCGTCGGGCTCTCCGGAGTCAGCTCGCCGATCTTGCCGTCGGGCAGCAGACCGGATTTAACCAGCGCCTGGAATCCGTTGCATATACCTATTATAAGTCCCTTGCGGGCAATCAGTCGCTCGATTGCGGCCTTGACGGCCGGGTTCAGCAGCACGGCCATGATGAACTTGCCCGAACCGTCGGGCTCGTCGGCAGCCGAGAAACCACCCGACAGGGCCAGTATGTTGCAGCGGTCGATGTTGGCGGCGATCTCCTGACAACTCTCCTCGATATCGGCCTGGCTGAGGTTGCGGAACACTGTGGTAACCGTCTCGGCGCCTGCGAGTTCGAACTGGGCCTTCATGTCGTAGTCGCAGTTCGTTCCGGGGAATACAGGCAGGAACACGAGCGGGTGCTCCACGGGCTGGCCGGGCCACTTGGCGGCGGCTTTGCCGGCGCTGTCGGCGGCGGGAGCCTCACCGCGCACCTCGGTACGGTCGGGGAATACGGTGGCGAACCGGCGACGGTTGATCTCGCGCAGCGAGTCGATCTCCATCTTCACGCCGTCGATGTCGAGCACGGGCTCGGCGACGGTCTCGCCGATCAGTATGGCGCCCGCGATGTCGAGAGCCTCGGAGGTCTCGACCAATATCGAACCGTAGAGAGTGTCGAACAGTTCCTGCTCGGGGAAATTCAGCTTGGCGCCGATCTTGTTGCCGAAGCTCATCTTGGCAACGGCCTCGGCCACACCGCCGCGGCCTATGGCCCATGCGGCGCTGATCTTGCCGTCGGCGATGGCGCTGTGCGCGTCGTCGAACATCCTGGCGACGGCGGCGCTGTCGGGCATGCCGTTATCGCGGACGCGGGCACGCAGCAGATAAAGCCTGTCACCGGCTTTCTTGAACTCGGGGCTGATGGCCTTGGTGGCGTCGAGGGTTGTCACGGCGAAGGCAATCAGCGTGGGGGGCACATGGAGGTCGCCGAAGGTTCCGCTCATCGAGTCCTTGCCGCCGATCGACGGCAGACCTAATTCCTTCTGCATGCGCAGGGCGCCGAGCAGGGCTGCCAGCGGCTTGCCCCAGGAGTCGGCTGTGTGCATGCGCTCGAAGTATTCCTGGTAGCTGTAGCGCAGCTTGCGGAAATCGGCGCCGGCGGCGACAGCCTTGGCGGCAGCGTCGACCACGGCCCATGCAGCGCCGTGGTAGGGGCTCCACTCCGTCAGATAGGGGTCGAAGCCGTAGGCCATGATTGAGGCTGTGTCGGTGTGACGCGCACCCACGGGAATCTTCTGCAGCGAAACCTGTGTGGGCGTTGCGGCATACCGGCCGCCGTAGGGCATCAGCACGGTAGTCGCGCCGATGGTGGAGTCGAACATCTCCTCCAGCCCGCGCTGGTCGGTGACGTTCATATCGTTGAGATTGTTCTCGAATTTCTCTTTCAGGGAGTTGCCGGCAACGGTGCGAGCGAAGGGGTCGCGCGCCTCGACGGCGGTGATATTGGCCACGGTGTAGCGGGGTGCGCCGGCCGAGTCGATGAAACTGCGTGCGATGTCGGCCACGGCCTGGCCGCGGCGGAACAGCCGCATGCGGCCCGTGTCGGTGACGTTGGCGATGTGGCGGACCTCGATGTTCTCCTCGTGGCAGTAGCGCTCGAACTCCTCGCGGTCCTCGGGAGCGACCACGGCGCTCATGCGCTCCTGGCTCTCGCTGATGGCCAGCTCCGTGGCGTTGAGACCGTCATATTTCACGGTGACGTTGTCCAGGAAGATGTCCAGGCCGTCGGCCAGCTCGCCGATGGCCACGGAAACACCGCCGGCACCGAAGTCGTTCGACTTCTTGATGAGGCGTGTCACCTCCGGGCGGCGGAACAGGCGCGAGAGCTTGCGCTCCTCGGGGGCGTTGCCCTTCTGGACCTCGCTGCCGCAGACTTCCAGACTCTCCTCGGTATGCTCCTTGGAGGAACCGGTGGCTCCGCCGATGCCGTCGCGGCCCGTGCGGCCGCCGAACATGAGGACCACGTCGCCGGGTGCGGGACTTTCGCGGCGCACGGCGGCTGCGGGCACGGCGCCGACCACAGCGCCCACTTCAAGACGCTTGGCGGTGTAGCCCGGATGGTATATTTCGCGGACATGGCCCGTGGCCAGTCCTATCTGGTTTCCGTAGGATGAATATCCGGCGGCGGCTCCGCGGGTGATGACACGCTGGGGCAGCTTGCCGGGCAATGTGTCGGCGACGGGCGCGTAGATATCGCCGGCGCCCGTGACGCGCATTGCCTGATATACGTAAGCACGACCACTCAGCGGGTCGCGGATGGCGCCGCCCAGACAGGTCGACGCGCCTCCGAAGGGCTCGATCTCCGTCGGGTGGTTATGGGTCTCGTTCTTGAACTGCAGCAGCCAGCGCTCGGTGGAGCCGTCGATGTCGAGGTCGACGTAGATCGAGCAGGCGTTGTTTTCTTCGCTCTGCTCCAGATCGTCGAGCAGACCGCGCGTGCGCAGCCAGCGCGCGCCGATGCAGGCCAGATCCATCAGATGGAAGGGCTTCTCGTCGCGACCCAGATCGTGGCGCATGTCGCGCCATATCTGCAGGGCCTCGCGGATGTCGTCGGCGATGGGGGAGTCCTCGATGGTGATGTCCTTCAGACGGGTGGTGAAGGTGGTGTGGCGGCAATGGTCGGACCAATACGTGTCGAGGATGCGGATTTCGGTCTCCATGGGGTCGCGCTTCTCGGAGGCGAAGTATTTCACGGCCTCCATCAGGTCGTCGGTGCTCATGGCCAGACCCATCTGGCGGCGCAGAGCGTCGGCGCCTTCGCGGTCGAGTCCGGTGAATCCTTCGATCACGCCGACGGGGCGCTCGGAAGCTCGGTCGGGCAGTGCGATGCGCGACATGTCCTTCTCGCGGCTCTCCACGGCGTTGATCAGATAGCGGGCCACGCGCTCGCGCTGTTCGTCGGTCAGAGTGTCGTCAAAGATGTAGAGGCGTGCGGAGGTTACCTCGATGTCGGCGCCGGGATTGATGAGGCGCACGCAGGCACGGGCGGCGTCGGCACGCTGGTCGAACTGGCCGGGAAGCGGTTCGACGGCCAGCGAGGGAACATTGGTCAGGTCGATCGTGTCGCTCACGACATCGGTGGCGCGCTCGCCGAACACGGCGTAGCGGGTTTCATCGATCAGCTCGGGGGTGAACCCGAACAGGTCGTAGACGGCGACAATGCGCAGACTCCGCAGGTTCAGACCCAGAGTGGTGTTGAGCTCGCGCCGCAGGGACTCGGCCTCGCTGCGGAACTCCGGACGTTTTTCTACAAATATTCTGGTTGCCATTTCGTATGATGGTATTTTAAATCGTTGTTGCGAGGACTTTGTCGGCCTGGGCCTTGCGGAAGTCGTCGAGTTTGAGTTTGAGATCGGGGTCGGTGACGGCCATAATCTCGATGGCGAGGAGCGCGGCGTTTTTGGCGCCGTCGATGGCGACGGTAGCCACGGGAATGCCCGAGGGCATCTGGACCATTGCCAGGAGGGAGTCGAGTCCGCGGAGGGCTTTGCTCATGATGGGCACGCCGATCACGGGGAGCGTGGTATAAGCGGCGACAACGCCGGCCAGATGGGCTGCGCCGCCTGCGGCGGCGATGATTGCCGCAAACCCGTTGTCGCGGGCACCCTTGACCCAGGATTCAAGAGCCGCGGGCGTGCGGTGCGCGCTGAAAACGCGCTTGTCATATTCTACACCAAAGCTGTCGAGAACCTCGAACGAACCTTTCATTACCTCCAGGTCGGAAACCGACCCCATTACAACGCCTACTTTCATTGTCATTGCCATTGTCAATAAAAACGCAGGCGCCCGGTGGGTCCGGACGCCTGCGCAACCTTAATCTTTTCTTGAGATGTCCTTGCGTACGGCCGCACACGACACATCATGCAGGCGCACGATTCCTCCGCGGAACTCGTTGCTCCTGAAATGCTGCCGGTAATAATTGCTGACCCTCTGCATGAATATTTACTCCTTATTAATTAGTACAGAAAGTGGGACTCGAACCCACACGGCACTTCCGTGCCAAGGGATTTTAAGTCCCTCGTGTCTACCATTCCACCATTTCTGCATCCCTGAACGGGACACTCCCCTAATTATGCCACAAAATTACAAAAAATCCTACAAATACTAAAATTTTTTGTCGGAATGCTTATCGATTTACTTTTTTCGTCGAATTAACAAGATTTAATAAAGCGCTGCCGTGAACAGGCAGTACCGGCGGATAACTTTGCAGCAGAAAACAGAAAACTGCAAGTATTAATCAAAACGAATACAGACATGATCGGAATAAGGACATCGGAAGTGGAGCGTCGGGTGCCGGTCCCGGGGACGCGATATGAAATGCAGACCGGCGACAGGATCGTTGTACGTGTGCAGATGTACGATGGCCGGCAGGTGAATTTTGTCAGCACGCGGCTTGCTGACATGACCGAGATCATCGGCGAGGTGCGTCGCCTTGGGCGTGACTGCCAGGGGCTGGCGCGGATGAGTGTGCGCAACACGAGCCGGGGCTGGCGCATAGAGCGTCCGATCAAGCTGTATCCCGACCGGCATGCCCGGCGGGGTCTGGGGCTGAACCGGGATATGCCGCTCGACGGTGAATACGCTCCGCGCATGCTCATGCCCTGGGAGACACATTGACCTATAACCACTATATATAATAATGTCACTTCTTAGCTGTCGGCGTCCGGCGCATTTTCCTGCACCGGACGCCGCGTATTTTTGCTGAATTTTTTTGTTAAAGCATTTTAAGGGAAATTTGTAAAAAATCGGTATTTTTTAGCAAATTTGTTTCCTCAAAGTGTTAAATTTGTTTTTTAACATTTTGATAAATGACTAATATACAGAAAATTGCGGCTGATTTTGAAAATATGTTATAAAACATAATAAATGTAAAAATAATTTAACGTATCTTTGTGTCGGAAAAACTCAACTATTTCTAACATCATGTTCAATGAAAAAAACTAATTTCAGAAGTTTTGTTGCATTTATCATGATGGCGGTTCTGGGCGTGGTAAGCGCTTGGGCCGACATTGTAGTGAATGGAACAATCACAGACTCCCAGGGCGAGCCTCTGATTGGAGCCACAGTACTGGAAAAGGGTACTAACAACGGAGCCGCAGCCGACATCGACGGTAATTTCCGGCTCACTGTGAAAAACAACGCGAATCTCGTGTTCAGCTATGTGGGTTATGCCACACAGACTCTGAAAGCCACACCGAGCATGAAGGTGGTGCTGAAAGAGGACGCCAACACACTTGACGAGGTTGTAGCCATCGGTTACGGTACTCAGAAGAAGAGTGTTGTAACGGCCGCTATCGCAAAGGTAAACGAGAAGGAGATTTCGCAGACCGCACCTGTCCGCGTGGAGGACGCCCTTAAGGGTCTGGCCGCCGGTGTGACGGTAACGTCTTCGAACGGTCAGCCGGGTGCAAGCCAGCAGATCCTGGTTCGTGGTGTCGGTACTACGACCTCGGGTGCAGCCGGTCCTCTCTACATTGTGGACGGTATGCCTATCGAGGGTGGTCTCGACTATCTGAACCCCGCCGATATCAAGAGTATCGAGGTTCTGAAGGATGCCGCCTCCGGTGCCGTTTACGGTGCCCGTGCAGCCAACGGTGTTGTTCTGGTAACGACCAAGTCGGGTACTTCCGGACGCGCCAAGATCAGCTATGACTTCAGCTACGGCTGGCAGAGCGTGGGCAAGAAAGTCCGCATCGCCAACGCCACAGAGTACATGCTGCTGAAGCAGGAAGGCTACCTCAACGCAGGTCAGGCCATTCCTTCTTATCTGCAGGGAAATCCCTACGAGCAGGGTGCAGGTTTCGACTGGGAGGAAGCTATCTTCAACGACAACGCTCCCGTTATGAACCATCAGCTCTCCGTATCGGGCGGTAATGACAAGCTCAACTATTATCTGTCGTTGGGTTACTACGATCAGGAAGGTATCATGGGCGGTAACTACGGACAGTCCAACTACAACCGTCTGACTCTGCGTTCGAACAACAACTATACATTCTTCGACGACAGTGCAAAGCGTACCTGGTTGAATAAACTGACATTCACAACCAACATCGCATACTCACGTATCCACAGTGTAGGATTCGGCGGTGGTGGCGGTTACTATGGTGGTGCCATCACTAACGCCCTGGGTCTGTCGCCTATGCTTCCTGCATCTTTGGAGCCGGGCAGCGACATGTACAATCAGCAGACGGCTTTCTTTGCAGCTAACCCGAACTATATACCCCGTTATGATGCCAATGGCTATCTGTACACCGTGCCTGAGGCATTCGGTGGCGGTTATCAG
Source organism: Bacteroidales bacterium (assembly GCA_029007645.1). Classification (GTDB taxonomy): domain Bacteria; phylum Bacteroidota; class Bacteroidia; order Bacteroidales; family Muribaculaceae; genus Lepagella. Next base: position 11,245 of record JAQXIE010000102.1, on the reverse strand, counting down.
GAGCTGACCAACCCGATCTATGGCTGGTCGTTCGAACCGGGCAACAACTGGAGCCACAAGTTCGTAATGAACTTCAGCGCCGAGCTGCAGATCTGGGACGCTATCAAGTATCGTATCAGCTTCGGCGGTGACCTCAGCTTCTGGGGCGACCGTGGATATCACGAGGCTAATTACTACAGCAACCTGAACTACCGTAAGGTTGGTCAGCAGGATGCATGGGACAACTGGAACCGCGGATGGGTATGGCAGCTTGAGAACGTACTCAGCTACGACAAGGTGTTCGCAGATGTACATCATGTAGGCGTTGTCCTGGGTCAGTCGGCCAAGGAGAGCACCGGATGGTGGATCAACGCCAGCGCCAACCAGCTGGTTAACCTCAGCAAGCCTTACGTAACCACCGCCCTGGCACTTGCCAACTCGGGTGTTGACGGTGCAAACCGTACAGGTAACGCAGGTCCTAACAACGCATGGCCTCGTCTGGCTTCCTACTTCGGCCGACTCAGCTATGACTTCGCCGACCGCTATATGTTCCAGTTCACTATCCGTCGTGATGGTAGCTCGAAGTTCGGTCCCAACAACAAGTGGGCAACATTCCCCTCGGTATCCGCAGGATGGAACATCGCCAACGAACCCTTCATGGAGGGTAAGGCTCCTTGGCTGAACACATTCAAGCTTCGTGCCAGCTGGGGTAAGAACGGTAACGAGAACATCGGTAACTTCGCTTACACAGTACTTACCAACGGTGGTAACAACTACTACTTCGGTCCCGAGGGATCTCCTCAGACCTACGGTTCGAAGGCCAGCGGCCTTGCTAACGCCGACCTGAAATGGGAGGAATCAGAGCAGACCGACATAGGTCTTGACTTCGGCTTCCTGAACAACTCGCTGCAGTTTGCCATCGACTACTACTACAAGACGACCAACGGTATGCTTAAGAACATGCTTATCCCGAACTACGTTGGTGAGTCGCTGCCTCTGGGTAACGTGGGTAAGATGGAGAACCAGGGTGTTGAAATGGAGCTCCGCTGGAATCAGCAGTTCGGTGACTGGCGCGTTAATCTGGCCGGTAACCTGTCCTACCTGAAGAACAAACTTCTCTACCTCGGTAACGAGACCGGTTGGGAGGATGTTCAGAGCAATGCAACAGCTGGTGCAATCGCCCGTGCACAGGATGGTGAGGTTTATCCTTTCTTCTACGGTTTCAAGACCGGCGGTGTGATCCAGAACCAGGCTGAGGCTGACGCCTACAACGAGAAATACGGTATTTCGGAGACCAACCTTGAGTACTATGTACACCCGGGTGATATGATCTATCTGGATACCAACCATGACGGCACCATAAGCGCCGACGACCGCACCAAGATCGGTAAGGGACTTCCCGACTGGACTTACGGTTTCCACTTCGGTGTTGAATGGAAGGGTCTGTCGCTGACAGGATACTTCCAGGGTGTATGGGGCAACGATATCTACGACGCATCGATGCGTGGTGATACGCCTGCCAAGAACCTGCCGAAATGGATGCTGAACCGCTGGACCGGTGAAGGTTCGACCAACGCATATCCTCTGTATAAGCTTGGCGACCAGCACAACAACAAGTCGAGCGACCGCTTCCTGCACAACGGTGCATACCTGCGTCTGGCCAACCTGACACTGAGCTACACACTTCCCAGCAAGTGGATGCACAAGATTGGCTTCGAGAACTTCCGCGTATTTGTAATGGGCGAGAACCTGTTCACCGCCACGAAGTATCACGGTTTCACGCCTGAGATCGGCAGTGGTACGGAGATCGGTATCGACTACGGTAACTACCCTGTGGCCCGCACATGGACCATCGGCTTCAATGTTACGATCTAATCACCAACTTAAGAATCGAATATAATGAAACTGAATAAAATATTACTGGCAGGGTCACTTGCTGTGATGGGCGGAGCGCTTTCATCGTGCGACTCCGACTGGCTTGAGATTCTTCCTAAGACCGACGATACCATCGAGGTATACTACGTCGATGACTCAAAGATCCAGGAGGCTCTTACCGCGGCCTACGACCCGATGCACTGGCTTGACTATGCCAACAACTATACGGGACTGAACGTATATCCCGAGGTTCTGGCCGACGTCTGCTACCCCGGTGGTGGTGACGCCAACGATATGTCGCAGTACAAGGGTGTTTACAACATGAACATCTCCACGACTCAGGTACTGACCACCAACTGGGAGAACTGCTACTCGGGCGTTAAGCGCTGCAACGACGTTCTCTACTATATGGAGCACTACTGGATCAAGGACGCCGAGCATGGCTGGACCCAGGAAAAGGAGAATTACTATCGTTCGCAGGTTCTGACTCTGCGTGTATTCTTCTACAATCAGCTGTGGCACTGGTGGGGTAACATCGTATACTACACCGAGAACCTGACAGGCTCCAACGGCTATACCGGTGTACAGTACACCGAGGATGAGGTTTACGAGTTCATGATGAAGGACCTCGAGGACGTTATCGCCGCCAACAATCTGGAATGGAAGGCTCCTGCCGGAATGGAAGGCCACATCACCATGCCGATGGTCTACATGCTCTACACCGAAATCGTAATGATGCACAACGACGGAACTCCGCGTGCAAGCAATCTTGATGGCGACCACCCCGCACATACCGGCACAGACGCTGCCCGCATGTCAAAGGCTCTGGATTATATGAAGAAGATCATCGAATCGCCCGAATATGATCTGGTTGACGACTATGCAAGCATCTGGGATGTAACCGGCGAATGGTGCAAGGAATCTCTGTTTGAGATCAACTACTCTTCGTTCCAGGCCAACCGTGGCTGGTCTTGGGGTGGTGTCTGCGGTGGTACTGTAGTGCCCGCTATGATCGGTCCTCGTGGTTATGACGGTTCCGACGGTATCCACAACGGTAACGGCTGGGGATTCGGAACGGTCCGCGCATCGTTCTACAACTCGTTCGACGCCAACGACGTACGTCGCGACGCTTCGATCTGGGCACCTGCTCCCGGCACATATACTATCGGATATCAGGACACCGGCTACTTCCTGGCCAAGTATGCTCCCATGGATAAGAACAACCAGGATGCAACAGGTGACAAGACTCTGAACTACAACAACAACCTTCGTCTGTATCGTTACTCGGAGGCTCTGCTGAACGCAGCCGAGCTGGTGGTACGCGGCGCAGGCAGCGGCGACGCTCAGGGCTGGCTCGATCAGGTCCGCAAGCGTGCCGGTCTGGGTTCGGTTCCCGCAACTCTGGACAACATCCTGCAGGAGCGTAAGTTCGAGTTCGTAGGCGAGGGCAAGCGTTACTGGGATATCCTGCGTACGGCAGGTATGGCAGAGAAAGTCCTGGTTCCGGACAACGAGCTGGCCGCACCCGAGCAGAACCGTCAGAACGCATATACTCCCAACAAGCGTTACCTGCCCTTCTCGGATGGTACCCTCTCGCGTAGTAACAACTCCATCAAGCAGAATCCTTACTACGATTAACAACCCGCTATAATGGAGGCGGGGGAGAACCCCGCCTCCCAATAAACTAAAAAAACAAAAGATGAAAGCAATTAATAAATTCTTCTCCTTTGCAGCAATGGCGGGTGCGGTTATCGCGCTGTCGTCGTGTGCCTCCGAGAAAATCTACGGAGTAGACGAGAACGGCATTGCTAACCCGGAGAACTATCAGATCGGCTTAACCGTCGATCAGGAGACCGGCTCATGGACAGCCGAACTCCAGGATAAGAACGGCAATCCGGCAACCGGTGTCAACGGTTACTGGAGTGTATATAGCAATGGTGCTGACAAAAAGCCCGTTTCGATGAGCGGTGCTACAGCCAAGGGTCTTATCGCCATGAAGGGTGATTATCCCATCGAGGTTAAGATCGGTAACCACAATGGTATCGCTGAGAATCCCCTCAAGGCTAACATCACCATCAGCGAATCGCATATCGACCTGACTCAGTACAGCAATGCGATCAATGGAACATGGCGTATGAAACATGAAGTTAAAGGCCATCTCGGTTGCGGTCCCTCGGGATCAAACGGACTTGATTGGTGGGCGGCAGGTCCTGACGAGAAGGCAGGCTTCGGTGTTTACGAGAACCGTTGTACCTTCACACCCCAAGACGCAGCAGCTGGTACGGGCGAATATGTGTTCAACCCCGGCGAAAGCGGAACGGTCTACTGTAACAAAGACTTCACCGTACAGCCTTTCGAGGCTTCGAATCCTCATGACGGCAATGACTACACCGCACCGGTCGGCGAGGTTAACTCGACCTTCACATTCAGCCTCGAGGGTACTCAGCTGATCCTGACTCTGGGCGCAGAATCCTTCCTGCCCTATATTCCTAACGTCGAAACGTACAACAATCCCAAATTCCGTGTAGACGCTATGAACAAGGAGACTCTGGAGCTGACCTGTGACAATGGAGGTATCGCATGGCACTACATCCTTTGCCCTGCCGACTGGGAGGCTCCCATCCCCTCTGACGTAGACTGGGTAGATGTTGACAGCGATGATAACCTGATCAACGGCCAGATGGCTTATCTGAACCTCTGGACCTCCGGCGCAGGCTGGGACGGCGATGTTGCCAACCCGCTCGTAACCATCGGTGGCAACGACTGGAACGCTGCTGACAACGACGTGGAAACTGCCACCTTCGAAATGAAGGGATCGAACAAGATCACGTTCAACTACGTTGACGCTCCGGGTCCCGACCAGTGGAAGGCTCAGGTCAAGATCAAATTCACATCACTTGCTCTCGATGCTGAGAAGACTTACGCTTATCGCGTGAAGCTGTCGTCCGACATGGAGATCCCCAGCGCAACCGTCAAGCTCGGTAATGTTGCCGACAATGCCGAGGGTGGCTATAAGACCGGTATCCTCGTTCCCGCAAACGGCGGTGTAGACGTAGAGTTCGGTGAAGTTAAAGCAGGACTTGATCCCGTGATGCTGGTCTTCGACTTCGGTGGTTCTCCCGCCGGATGTACGATTACCGTCAGCGACATCATCATCCAGGAAAAGAAATAAGCATAAGCTTAGTTTCCAATCATAACAGGAGGCCCGACCGAAAAGTCGGGCCTCTTTTTGTCTTGTCGAAATTAAGACGGGCGATTTCACAGATGTTTTTCCGAAGACTTGCAGATAGCCATGACTGGGGTGACGACGTCCACGTCCACATCGTCAATATTCAGGGGGAGTCCAATGCCCAAACCGTTTTTTCTATATTGGCGACGTGGACGTCGCCGCTCCAGTAGCTGACTGGAATGACGACGTCCACGTCGTCAACCTAAGAATAATGCTATGCACCGGAAAAATCCGCTGATCGGGAATTGGTATAATTTAAGGCAAAATATAAAATTTTATGACGACTGCTATTGACATCGGGGGTATAAATTGATTAATTTAGTAGTCGGAAATTACAACAGCGAACCAATAAAGAAATAACAAATAATCCAACATCATAAAATGAAAAAGAATTTATTCCTGCCGGCGGCGCTGATGCTGGCGGCAGCAGGTCTGGCAGCCTGCACGAACGACGGGTCGGAAGGACCCGAAGCACCGACGACTTCAACGATAGAAGTGTCGGCCGAAAGCATCTCTATGCCGCAGGATGGCGGCGAGAGTACATTGACATTCACCGCTCCCGGCAAGTGGAGCATAAACAATCCGAATTCGTGGATGACGCTGAGTTATAAGAATACCAGCGATCCCAAAGGGACAGTCATCATTACCGCTGGTGCGAACGACGGCGACAAAGAGCGCACAGGCACCTTTACGATCAGCAGCGGCAACGTTTCGAAACAGATCCGCGTGAAACAGTACGGTCCTATCGACGTCGAGTCGAATTATCTCAGCATCTCGGGCAGCGGCGCAGAGAAGAGCGTGGCCGTCAACACCGAGGGAGAATGGACTGCGACATCGACTGCGGACTGGGTGATTATCACCGAAGCCAAGGGAAATAAACTCGTGTTCAGCGTCGGTGCCAATGACACCGACAAGGAGCGGGACGCCACAATTGAGCTGAAGGGCGAGTACAGCAGCGGAAAGATAGCCATTCATCAGCGTCTGGCCGGCGATGACGACGAGATTGTCGCTCCCAAGGGCTACGCGTTGGTATGGCACGACGAGTTCAACAGCGGTAAGGAACTCGGATCGGACTGGCGCCACGAGGTGCAGGGCCCGGGCTGGGTTAACCACGAGCTGCAGACCTATGTGAACGGCAAGTCGCCCTCCGGCCGCCGTGTCACGGAGATCGACGAGGGTGTGCTGCGAATCAACTGCTTCAAGGAGAACGGCAAAATATACTCGGGACGCGTATATGCCAAGCCGAGCCAGGGATGGAAGTACGGCTACATCGAGGCTTCGATCCGACTTCCCAAGGGTCGTGGCACATGGCCCGCATTCTGGATGATGCCCGTGAATTTCCGGTCATGGCCGGCCGACGGCGAGATCGATATCATGGAAGAGGTGGGCTACCATCCCAATTACGTGTCGTCGAGCCTCCACGCCAACGCGCATGTGCATTCCAACGGCACGCAGGTCACCAAGGAGGTGTATTGCCCCGGCGCCGAGGGAGAGTTCCACACGTATGCAATTGAATGGACTCCCGACTACATCACGACCTTTGTAGACGGCAAGCAGCTTCTGCACTACGACAACCGTGGACTCGGCCGCGACGACTGGCCGTATGACGCTCCGTTCTATGTGATACTGAATCTGGCCTGGGGAGGCGACTGGGGAGGCGCGCAGGGCGTCGACGAGAGCAAGCTTCCCGTGTCGATGGAGGTGGATTATGTCAGGGTGTTCCAGAAACCCTGACGTTTCCCGCTACTATCTGCACAAATTCTTGGATAAAAGGAAATCTTTCTTGCCGTTTCTGTCGGAATTAGTTAACTTTGCAAAACAAGAGGATGTGATCCGCGGAGGATGCATTCCGGCAACGTGACAGGAATAACACCAAACCCGAAATATACATGAAAAAACTTATGATTGCGGCGGCTGCCGGGATCTTGCTGACAGGATTGGAGGCAGGGGCAGTGAAGCCGGCGATACCTCGCGACGAGGCATTGGAGAAGAAGGTGGAGGCCACGCTGGCCAAGATGACCCTGGATGAGAAAATCGGTCAGATGCTTGAGCTGGAAATCGGCGTGACGGGAGCCCGTGACCAGAAGGGCGAGTTCAATTACTTCCCCGGCCGCCTCGAGGATCTGTTCAATACCTACAAGGTAGGTTCGATTCTGAACACCCCCGGCGGACATGCTTCCACAGTTGAAGAATGGCAGCGTCTGATACAGCAGATTCAGAAGCTCTCGTTGAAGTATATCGGAATCCCCGACATCTACGGAGTCGACAACAACCATGGGTCGACCTATATACAGGGCGGTACGCTCTATCCGCAGCCAATCAACCAGGCGGCGTCGTTCGACACGGAGATGGCTGTTCGTCTGGGCTCGATCACGGGCTACGAGGCACGTACGGCCGACATACCCTGGGTTTACAATCCCACCATCGACCTTGGCCGCGATCCGCGCTGGCCGCGTATCTGGGAAAGCTACGGCGAGGACGCTGTGTTGAATTCCAAGATGGTCAAGGCAGCGATTCTCGGTATCCAGGGCGCCGACCCGAACCATGTGGGCAAGTATAATGCCGCTACATGTATCAAGCATTATTTCGCCTACGGAGCACCTTGGAGCGGTAAGGACCGCACACCGGCTTACATCGCTCCCAATATGTTGCGTGAGAAATATTTCGAGCCTTTCAAGGAGGGTATCAGGGCCGGCGCGCTCAGTATCATGGTCAATTCGGCCAACATCAACGGCGAGCCCGTGCATGCCAGCTACGAGTACCTGACAAAGTGGCTCAAGGAGGGCTTGAACTGGGACGGTATGATCGTGACCGACTGGGCCGACATCAACAACCTGTTCCAGCGCGAGAAGGTAGCCAAGGACAAGAAGGAGGCTATAATGATGGCCATCAACGCCGGCGTGGACATGAGCATGGATCCCTACAGCACGGATTTCTTCACGCTGCTGAAGGAACTGGTCAACGAGGGCAAGGTGTCGATGGAGCGTATCGATGACGCCAACCGCCGCATCCTGCGTCTGAAATACCGCCTGGGACTATTCGACAATCCGAACACCGGCTCGGGCAAGGACGCCAAGAACTACAAGGAATTCGGCGGCGAGAAATTCGCCAAGATCGCACTGGAGGCCGCCGAGGCCGGTGAGGTGCTTCTGAAGAACGACGGCATCCTGCCTCTGAAACCGGGCAAGAAGATCCTGCTGGCCGGTCCGAACGCCAACACGATGCGTGCACTGAACGGCGGCTGGTCCTACACCTGGCAGGGCAGCAACGCCGAATGGATGTCGGAGAAGTACAATACAATCTATGAGGCCCTCTGCAACAAGTACGGCAAAGAGAATGTGATCCTGGAGCAGGGCGTCAGCTACAACGAGAGGGGACAGTACTTCGAGGAGAACGCCCCCGAAATCGAGAAGGCTGTTGCCGCGGCCGCCGGTGCCGACGTCATCGTGGCATGTGTGGGCGAGAACAGCTACACGGAGACTCCCGGAAACCTTTCCGACCTTTGGCTGAGCAGCAACCAGCGTGACCTGGTGAAGGCACTTGCCAAGACAGGCAAGCCCGTGATCCTGATCCTGAACGAGGGCCGTCCGCGTCTGATTTCCGATATCGAGCCTCTTGCCAACGCCGTGGTCAACATCCTGCTGCCCGGCAACTACGGCGGCGACGCTTTGGCCAATCTGATGGCCGGCGACGTCAATTTCTCGGCCAAGCTGCCCTACACCTATCCCCGCGAAATCAACTCGCTCCACACCTATGATTACAAGGTCAGCGAGGAAGTGGGCACAATGGAAGGCGCCTACAACTACGATGCCAAGGTATCGCTGCAGTGGCCTTTCGGTTACGGACTGAGCTACACCACTTACGGTTACAGCAATCTGAAGTGCGACCGCAAGGACTTCACCGACGGCGATGTGCTGAAGATCAGCGTGGATGTTACCAATACCGGCAACATGGCCGGCAAGGAGCCCGTGTTGCTTTACAGTAGCGACCTGATTGCCAGCCTTGTTCCCGACAACAAGCGTCTGCGCGATTTCACCAAGATCAGCCTCGAACCGGGCGAGACCAAGACCGTGACTTTCGAGCTGCCGGCCAAGAAGCTGGCGTTCGTGGGCACCGACGGCAAATGGCGTCTGGAAGAGGGCGAGTTCGAACTGAAGGTCGGCGACCAGAAGGTCGGCGTGAACTGCACGAAGACCAAGATCTGGGAAGAACCCAACATCTGAACAAGCTGAATATAGAATCAAAAAACGGTCGTCCGCATCCGGACGACCGTTTTTTTTGATTGTTATTGTCAATTCAGGGATTGAACTGGTTTTTGTCGTAGAAATCGAGGATGGAGTTTGCGGCCTCGAGGGCGGCTCGTGCGCGGCTGTCGGGATTGAGCCGGATAGCCTCGAGATAGTCCTGGATAGCCTGGCGGCGATGGCCGGCGCCCCAGTGGCGCAGGCCGCGGAGCAGCCAAGCCTCGTCATCGGCGGGATGTGCGGCGATGTATTCGCTGATGCGCTCTATCGCCGGTTCGGCGTCAAGTCCGCGCGTCTCCTCGCGCAGTGTCTCCAATGCTGTCATAGGATTATCTTTTTGGCATTGACAGGCTCGTTGAGGAACATCTCGGCGAGCGTATCGAACTTTTCGGGGTTCTCGGTGGTGTGGAACCACACGCGGCCGTTTTTGCGGCAGCGGCTGTCGATTTCGGGGTGCCGGCGCAGATAGTCGGCGAGGCTGTTGGCTACGATCTCGCCCTGCGGCACGATCCTGACATGATCGGGCACGTATTTGCGGATCTTGGGGAGCAGCAGGGGGTAATGCGTGCAACCTAACAGGATCGTGTCGATCAGGGGGTCGGCCTCCATGATCCGGTCGATGTACTTGCGTACGAACCAGTCGGCGCCGTCACCGTCGGCTTCGCCGTTCTCGATGATGGGTACCCACATGGGGCAGGCGACCTCGGTGATGGTGATGTCGGGGTCGAGTTTGGCCATTTCCATCTGATAGCTGTGGCTGTTGACAGTGCCGGGTGTGGCGAGCAGCCCGACATGGCGAGATTTCGTGATCGAGCCCACGGATTCGACCGTAGGCCGGATCACGCCGAGCACGCGGCGGTCGGGCCAATGGCGGGGCAGCACCTCCTGCTGGATGGTGCGCAGAGCCTTGGCCGAGGCCGTGTTGCAGGCCAGGATGACGAGGGGACAGCCCTCGCGGAACAGATGGTCGACGGCCTGTCGGGTGAAGTCGTAGACAATGTCAAATGAGCGCGTGCCGTAAGGGGCACGCGCATTATCGCCGAGGTATAGCCAGTCATAGCCGGGAAGCAGCGACTGGAACTGGCGCAAGATTGTCAGGCCGCCATAGCCTGAATCAAAGACACCTATCAATTTACTTCAAGCCGAGTTTGGCTTTGACTGTTGCGGTGATGTCCTGGACGGGAGCTGCGTGGTAGAAAGTGAGCTGGGGAGCCATTTCCTGAATCAGGGAGAAGCCGCCTTCCTTGCCGACAGCCTCGATGGCCTGCTGGATTTTCTGTACCATGGGGGCCATCAGCTCCTGCTGCATCTTGGCCAGATCCTGCTGGGCATTGTTCTGGAAGGTCTCCATCTTCTGCTGATAGTCGGCCAGGTCGCGGGTCTTGCGCTCCTTGATGGCGGGCAGAACAGAGTCGTCCATAGCCTGGAACTCGTCGTAGAGGCGCTTGAATTCCTCACCGAGTTTCTGATATTCGGCTTCGTACTTTTTGGAAGCATCGGCGAGCTTGGTCTCGGCGGCGGCGCGTTCGGGCATGGCCTGAATCAGCGAGTTGGTGTCTACAAGTCCGATTTTGAGAGTGGACTGAGCCGAAGCTCCGAAGAAAGGTATGGCCAAAGCTACGGCCAGAATGATTTTTTTAAGCATTATTGTAATTGTTTATTTAATTTGCTGTTGTTACTTTGAGTATCCTAATTTGGCGAGCACGTCGTTGCTGACGTCGATACGGGGCGAAGCGAACACGATGCTCTGCGAGCTTGCGCGGTCGAAGATGGTCTGGTAACCTTTCTCCTCAGCGACGGCCTTGACGGCGTTGTAGACGTCCTCCTGGATCGGTTTCATCAGCGACTGACGCTTCTTGTAGAGTTCACCTTCGGGACCGAAGTATTTGTAGCGGAGATCCTTGGCCTCGTTCTCCTT
>JAQXIE010000101.1 GCA_029007645.1 Bacteroidales bacterium | reverse complement strand
GGCCGGATCTCGGCGCTCTATCTGCGTCAGCAGCGCGACAGCCGGGCCATGGTCAACGGCATGACCCTGTTTAACGGAACCACCCGCAACGAATATTACTGCCGTCTGGACGGCGAGGGGGCAGACTGCCGCCTATACGGCATGGCCATCAGCGACAACCGCCGGCGCGTTTCGACCTATTCGCGCATTGAGCATGCCGTGCCGCGCTGTCACAGCGACGAACTTTTCAAATACAGTGCCGACGGTGAGGCCCGCTGCTCGTTTACCGGCCGCATCGTGGTAGCCCCCGGCGCGGTCAAGACCGAGGCATATCAGGCATGCCGCAATCTTCTGGCCTCCAATACGGCCCGTATCCAGGCGCGCCCTGAACTCGAGATCTACAACGACGACGTGAAGTGCAGCCACGGATGCGCCATCGGGCAGCTCGACCCCATGCAAGTGTTCTACATGCGCACCCGCGGCATCCCCGAGGCTCAGGCACATCTGCTGCTGCGTCAGGCCTTCATGGCCGATGTGATCAACCCGATCGCTATTCCCGGACTACGTGACCGACTGCACATGCTGGTCGAAAAGCGTTTTGCCGGCGCCACGGCCGCATGCTCGTCCTGCCGCCAATGCAAATAGGAACAGACCCTAAGCCTATGGATGTTGAGAAAATAAGAAGCGAATTCCCTATACTGAACAGGGAGGTGGCCGGACGTCGGTTGGTCTATCTCGACAACAGCGCCACATCCCAGACTCCCGGCCGCGTAGTCGATGCCATCGTCGACATGTACACGTGCCATAAGGCTAACGTGCACCGCGGCGTGCACACCTTGTCGCAGGAGGCCACCGACATGCAGGAACGGAGTCGCCGCCGCATCTCCGAATACATAAACGCCGCCGAGTCCGCCGAGGTGATCTTTACGCGCGGCACGACCGAGGCCATCAACCTTGTGGCATCCTCGTTCGGCTCGCTCCTGCCCGACGGCGGCGAAATCATTCTGACGGTGATGGAGCACCATGCCAACATCGTGCCCTGGCAGCTTCTGGCCCAGCGGAAGGGGATGACCCTGCGTGTGGTCGATATCGACGAACGCGGCGACCTGCGGCTCGACCAATACGAATCGCTCTTCAACGAGCGCACCTGCATGGCCGCGTTCACCCATGTCAGCAATGTGCTCGGTACGGTCAATCCCGTGAAGCAGATGATCGCCACGGCGCACTCCCACGGTGTCCCCGTGCTGGTGGACGGCGCCCAGGCCTCGCCTCATCTCCGAATCAACGTCCGCGATCTCGACGCCGATTTCTACGTGTTCTCGTCGCATAAGATGTATGGCCCGGCCGGTGTGGGAATCCTGTACGGCAAGCGAGAACTTCTCGAAAAAATGCCTCCCTATCAGGGCGGCGGCGAGATGATAAGCCATGTCACGTTCCAGCACACCACATATGCCGAACTCCCGTTCAAATTCGAAGCGGGAACCCCCGATTTCGTCGATATCGCCGCCTTCGACAAGGCGCTGGACTTTATCGCCGAAACCGGCATTGAGAATATCGAGGCCCAGGAACATAAACTGCTCGTGGCTGCAACCGCCGGACTTGCCGACGTCCCCGGACTCACAATCTACGGAACCTCGGATCACAAGAGCGCCGTAATATCGTTTAATGTGGAGGGCATCCATAACTATGACCTCGGAATGCTGCTCGACAAGCAGGGCGTGGCGGTGCGTACCGGTCATCACTGCGCACAGCCGCTGATGGAACGGCTCGGAATCCCCGGAACGGTCCGTGCCAGCTTTGCCGTCTACAACACTCTCGACGAAGTCGACAAGTTCCTCGCGGCGTTGCGGCGCGCTGTAGAAATATTCCGGTAAAAGTCCGGATTATTGACCCGAAAATTTTTTGAGAAAAATATTTCGCCACTGCAATATTGTTGCAGTGGCGTTTCTTACTTTTGTGATGTTGAATCGCGGAGAAACGTGTCTGCTCCGGGCAAAAACACTCAAAGAGATGAAGAAAAAAGGGTCAATATCAGATTTTACGGCGTTGCGGAACCGCGAGTTGCTCGCGAGTTTCCGGGATGTTCTGGCCACATCAAGGGGAGTCCCGTTGCGCGACATGTTCGGGCTGGCTGTGAAGCGGCCGGCAAGCCGGTTTTGGGTCAGCGAGTACAGGGCTGCCGAGGTGATATGTGCGATGCTGCGCGGGGAGACGATCGATAATCAGTTGCCCCAGCGCAAGGCGATGTACGACGAGATATACCGTCGGGTTGTGGAATGGCGGCGCGAGAATCCCGGCCGTCCCGTCAGCGATGCCGTCACCGCCGTTGTCAACAGCGCGGCTCCGGAATTTTATCTGACTGAGAAGTCGGCCAAAGTGATAATCTATAGTTTGCGACGCAAAAACAAGACAGGAGATAATGATGAATGAGATAGAGGAGATATTGGCGGAAAATTCGCGTCGGTTGGCGCGGATCGACAGTGCCGCGGGTCCCGAGGGCTTTGACCCGGTGACGGGGCGCGGCAGCATCGGGCCAAGGTTTGAGGTTGTTGGGCCGAACGGAGATCGGCTGTGGCTGCCTGAGTCGATGCGAGATACGGAAGCGGGGCGCAGGCTGCTTGGCGGCGGCAAAGTCACCGCAGCGATGCTCGACACCGAACGGGTTAGACATGATTTTCCGTACTGGGCGGCTACGCGGGCGCGCATCAAGCGCAAAGGGGGAGGCGAGGACGTGCTGTTCCGGCTCAACAGGGCGCAGCGGCGCTTGGTGGAGGCTCTGGAGGAGATGCGCGTGGGCAACAGACCGATCCGGCTGATCCTGCTCAAGGCCCGTCAATGGGGCGGCTCGACGTGCGTGCAGATCTACATGGCATGGTTGCAGCTGGTATTGTGCGAAGGCCTCAATTCGCTGATTGTGGCGCATCAGGGCGCGGCTACCGACGAGATCAAGGATATGTTCGACCGCCTGGTGGCCGGACTTAATGACGCTGGAGCCGGCACACGGTATCATGTGGAGAATGTGGGCAAGAGCCGCAGCATATTCCGCATCCGTGAGCGCAATGTCAAGATCAAGGTGGGAAGCGCCGAGCGTCCCGATTCATGTCGCGGAGGCGACTACAGTCTGGTGCATTGCTCGGAGGTGGGCGTATGGAAGGCGACACCCGGCAAGACGCCGGAACAGATGGTCCGTTCGGCCTGCTCGGGGGTGCTGCTGCGGCCGTTGACAATGATCGTGTTCGAGTCGACGGCCAACGGTACGGGCAATTACTTCCATCGCGAGTACGAGGCGGCGCGGAGGGGCGAATCGCAGTTCAAGTCCCTGTTCGTGCCATGGTATGAGATCGATCAGTATTCGTTGGCGCTTGATGATGCCGGGCAGTTCGCCAGGGAATTGTGGGAAGGGCGCGAATCGGACGCGGCTGTGAGCGACCGGCGTC
>JAQXIE010000100.1 GCA_029007645.1 Bacteroidales bacterium | reverse complement strand
CGCGACACCGATGACTTCTGGGGCGCCGGCTGGTATCAGAGCTATTGGAGTTATTGGGTAAAGGAAGGTCAATCTTCATCGTTCGGTTATTCCGGCATGGGAGCTTCGGGCCGCGTGCTGCAGAACGGCAGTTGGGACGGTTGGAATTTCTCGGTCAACATGATGCCCAGCGACTGGAAGAAATTCAAGGCCGCTCCCTCGCCCATTCCCGAAGGAGCCAAGACCGAGTTTAAGATCAACGGCATTTACTATGAACTGAAAAACTTCCAGAGCAAGTCGGTGTCCGTAGTTGCACCCCGCGACATGGAGGGCGAGACTCTGACTTCCTACACAGGCTCCGTCACGATTCCCGCCACATTCACCGACAACGGCATGACATATAACGTCACGGCCATCGACGACGAGGCCTTCAAGGGCAGCAAAGTCACTTCCGTCACATTGCCTTTGAGCGTGAAGAGCATAGGCAAGAGCGCGTTCGAGGGTTCGAATCTCGCCACCCTTTCCGTCGTCAAGGCCGACGGCACAGTAGTATCGACCGGCATCGGCCGTTTCGACCACTTGACGAAATTAGGCAACGCCGCCTTCAAGGGGTGTTCCAATTTCAAGGACGCGTTCTACCCTGCCTCCATCAAGAACATCGGAGCATCCGTATTCGCCGGCACCGGCATCGAGGCCGTGGTCATCCCCTCCTTCATCGAGACTATAGGCGAAAGTGCATTCGCCGATTGCCTGTCATTGAAAACCATCGAGTTTCCCCGAACCCTCAAGGGCATAGATACTAAGGCATTCGCCGGTTGTGATGTCCTGACAGGCGTGAAGTGCAACGCTACCTCTCCTATCGAGATTTCCGACGATACTTTCAGCACGGCGGCATACCAAAACGCCACGCTGAGCGTGCCCAACGGATTCGTGAACGCTTACAAGAACACTACGGGATGGAGTAATTTCAACACTTTCTCCGAATTCGTGCTGAGCGTGGAGGTCAACGACCAATTCGTATTGGACGGTATCTCCTATCGCATCACCTCTACCGCCGAAGGTGCAAAGACCGCCTGCGTCACCTATATGCCTGTCGACGGAGTTCCGAACCCCACCAGCATCAAGGCCGCCAACGCAGCATATACAGGTGAGGTCAGCGTGCCCGATAACGTCAGGTATCAGAACATCGACTTCAAGATTACCGCCGTTAACGACAGTGCCTTCTTCGAGGCCACGAAGCTCACCTCCCTCTCGCTGCCGGATGCAATCACCACAATCGGCAAGAACGTTTGTTATGACTGTACAGCCATGACATCGATCAAGCTTCCCGCCAGTCTTAAGGAACTCGGAGATTATGCACTGGCATATACCAAGATCACGGATGCCACTCTTCCCGAGGGATTTGAGAAAATCGGTGTACGGGCCTTCATGTCATGCTCGGCCATGACCTCCATCACTCTTCCTTCCACTCTGAAGACTATCTCCGACTATGGTTTCTATGGGACCAAACTTGAGGAAATCAGTATCCCCGATGGCGTGGAGACATTAGGCGTCAACGTATTCCAGAGCAACACCATGCTCAAGAAGGTTAAGCTGCCCTCTTCACTTACTACTATTCCCTCATCTTTCTTTTCACGATGTTCTTCACTGGAAAGCGTCGAGATTCCCGAGACTGTGACAGAGATCAAGGCATCGGCATTCTCAGGCTGCTCGAAGCTTAAAATCGACATCCCCGCCAATGTCACGACATTAGGTTCGGAAGTGTTCGCCGACTGCGTCTCCATCGAGACAATCACCATTCCCGCATCCATCAAACAGATTCCCAACTCGCTGTTCAACAAATGCACAGGCCTTAAGAGCGTGACAATGGCTCCGGATGTAACCGTCTTAGGCAACAGTGTATTCAACGGATGTACGAGCCTTGCGGAAATCAAATATCATGGTTCCCAGCCTACCGGAGCAACCGCACCGGCGGAAAACCAGGGCAACGTGGTGACGCTTCCGTCCACTCTGACGGAAATAGGCAACTATTGCTTCGACAAGTGTACTTCCATCACCGGATTCAACCTGCCCGAAGGCCTGAAGAAAATCGGTTCATACGCTTTCGCCGACAATAAGTCGCTTACCGAGATAGAGCTTCCCGGCACCGTCACCAACATAGGCAGCTATTGCTTCAGGGCCACGGGACTGACGAAACTCGTCATTCCCGCAAGCGTGAACAATTTCGGTACCTACCTCGCACAGAACTGCACCGGCATCGTGTTCTATATCTGCAATCCGAAGCCCGTATCCTGTTCCGGCACGACTTTCAGCCCCAGCGGATATAACGGCACCTCGACCCTGTGGGTTCCCACCGGCAGCAAGAGTGCTTACGAGGCAGCCAACTATTGGAAGAAGAATAAGATCGAGTCTCCCGCTGTCACGGCGCTGACCATAGGCGAGAATATCGAATCCACCTTAAACCGCGGTATCACCACACTGCGCATTCCTTTCGCATTTGCATGCAATGTCACAGATCTTCCTCAGCAGTTTGTAGACGCCAACTCCGTTGCCGTGGCCAGTGCCTCCGCACTGACGCTGACATATAAGGACGCCGGCGGTTCCGCCTCTGAAGTAGAGGCTGTCTGCAAGGACGGCAAGATTGTCGCTGAAGGTCTTGAGCTCAAGAAAGGAGCGGCATACACAGCCACTGTCAAGGCTGTCATGGCCGACGGCTCTTCGCTCACCTCTCCCGAATTCTCGCTGAGCCGCGGAACGGTAAGCGTGCCTGAGGAGATCAAGGTATGGTATGGCGACGGCCCGGACCATGTGCAGGTGACCATGCGCTTCAACGACGGCAACGGTGTGGAGAATATCACGGCAGGCGTCAGGTTCACCGCTCCGGCTACAGTCGAGTCAATCATGGAGACTCTGGTACGGAACGACCGCCGTTTCTATGCCCTCAGGAATTCCGATAAATTCATCGGCTACGGCTTCGACCTGAACGGTGACAATGTCATAGGTCTTACGGGTTCTTCCGCTCTGACAGGCACTAACGGCATATTCACTGCCGAATCGGCCGAGACCGTAACACCGACGCAGACATACGACCACTGGGCACAAAACTCAGATGCAGGCGAATGGAAAGCTTTCCGCAGTGCGGATTTCTGCTATGACTTCACTCCCTGCGACATGGTTCAGGCCAACGACCTGTTGCTTCTCGACTACACTTCGGCTTCCGCTCCCTCACCTCTCGGTTACACCACATATATCGACAATGCAGAGACCGTAGGAGCATGGATTCCCGAGGGCATGACAATCGCCATTGCCGACGAAGCATACGTGCCTGTATTGATCAACGTAGGCGCTGGAAATGCCCTGAGTTCTCTCAGTTGGAAATATCTGAATGCAGATGGCAACACCGACACCGGGGTCATCTCGAAGGCAATGCTGACCAACCCCTCCAAGGGCAACACACAGGCCAAGCTGACGTTCGGCAATAATGTAGGCGATGCTTACCTCAGCGTTCGCCCCAACCTGAAATCGGGGAAAGTGGATTATACTGATCCTGTGAAGGTAGCAGTCACGTCTCCGGAGATTCCCGTCACAGCCGTATCGTATGCTTACGACGAGAACGGTTATGACGCTCACTTCACCGAGGTATTCCAGCCCGACTTCGTGATAGAGCCTGCCAACGCCACCTACACTCAGTTCACCTACACCACAAGCGACCGCAGCATCGCATCGGTTGCCAACACCGGCAAGGTGACCTGTGCACGCAAGGAGGGTTCGGCCGTTATCTCGGCCACCTACGCCTTCAACCCCGATGTCAAAGCCGACTTCAAGGTGAACGTGGCCTGGAGAAAACCGATTCAGAAGATTGACATCGAGGGTGTCGAGGGCGATGTAATAACCCTCAATCCCAAACATCTGATTGGTCTGATCGGCAAGTTCACGCCCAGTGACGCCGACATAAAGGATTTTGACGTCACCCTGGAGGGTGCCGGCGATACCTCCGACAAATCGACGCTGATAGCCTCCATGTATAAGGTGAACTACTGGGACGAGGACAACAACCGCACCAATTTCTTCGAATTGAGCGGTCATCATGCAGGTGAATGCAAGCTGATCCTCAAGGCCAAGGATGGTTCCGACTACACGCGCGAATATACCGTGAAGGTTGTGGATCAGGACCGTACGCCTGTTGCCGATAATACCTATCTGGACGGCACCATCATCCTGAACGAGGAATGGTATGGTCATACCAACGGCGGAATGAACTTCATTACCAAGGACAAGGACATAATGTATCAGGTGTATGAACGTGAGAATCCGGGCATGTCGTTCGGTTGCACGTCGCAGTACGGCACCATCTGGAACAATAAGCTTCTTATAGCCTCCAAACAGGCTGCCGACGGCGGCGACCCGCTGCCGGGCGGCGGACGCCTGGTTGTGGCCGATGCCAAGACCTTCAAGCGGCTGGGCAGCATAGACGACATCAAGCTTGAATCCGAGCAACGCAGCGGCGACGGCCGTGCCATTGCCGGCGCAACCCCCGACAAGATCTACTTGGGTACCCATCAGGGCATCTACATTATAGACCTTAATGAAATCAAGGTTACAGGCAAGATCGGCAACGACGAAACAAGCAGCGACCTGTATGCCGGTCAGATTGGCGATATGGTCAACGCCGGCTCACACGTGTTCGCCATCAAGCAGAACACGGGCGTGTTTGTAATCGACGTCAATACCGACAAGATTGTGAAGACCATCGAGGATCCGGACGTACAGGGCATCACCCTGAGTGCCGACGGCAAGGTATGGGTGGCTTCGCTGACCGAAAGCAAGAAGGCTTCGCGCTTCGTATGCATCGACCCCGAGACTCTGGAGGAGAACACCGACCTCAGCGTCGAGATGCCCGAGTCCGTCGGCGCCGTAACCTGCGGTTGGGGCGCCTGGCGCACAACCCAGTTCTTCGGCTGCAACAGCATGAACGCCCTGTGGTTCTCGCCCGGCAGCAGTGTGTCGAACGGTGGTGCCGGACGCTTCTATTGCTGGGAAATCGGCACGGATCCCTCCGGACTCAAACCTGTATTCGACCTGAACGATCCGGTTATTCCCGGTCACAATAAGGCAGTACCTCAGGCCACTTACGGCACGTCGCGTTATGACGACCGTACCGGTGAACTGATCGTCATGACCACCGAATATAAAGCCTCGGGGCACTACCGTTACAACTGGACGCACTTCGTGGATGCCGCTACCGGCCAGATTAACAAGACCATTGATCTCGAGCCATACTACTGGTTCCAGTCCATGCCGATATTCCCCGATAAGGAAGACGCCCGCCTCGACAGCGAATTCACGGGCGTGGAAATGAGTCTGGACAATGAGTCCGCTCTGCCTCTTGCCGAAGCCACGGTTGACCTTCGCGCTGTGGTAAGCGATCCCGACAATCAGGATGCGGCCATCGTATTCGCCATTCCCGAGCAGGCAACCGCCGCCGATGGCGACGTGGCTCTGAACCTGTCGCTCAACAACGGTATCCTTAAGATCAATCCTACAGGTTTCGGACATGGCACCGCTCTGGTCAACGCCATCTCCAACGGACGTACTGCGACGCTTTCCATTCCGGTCAATGTCTATAAGGACAATTCCGGCATCGGCAGGATCGACAGTGCGAAGTCCATAGCTCTGATCGGCGACCGTTTGCTCATCAAGGGTTACAACGGCCATTCGTTCGCGCTCTATGACTCCACGGGTGTCGAAAGAACCCGCTTCGATGTCGACGCCGACGAGTACATGGCTGCCTTCAACCTCGCTCCAGGTATCTACCTGCTGCGTGGCAACGGAACATCGTTCAAGTTCATGATACCTTAAGACTTAATTATTCTTTCTTTTCTGTAATCCCCGCAGCGGTGCTGAATGCTGCTGCGGGGATATTTTAAAATATGATATGAAGAAATATTTACTGTTGTCAGCCTTGATGCTGCCGTTGTTGCCGGCGGCTGCCGATAACCCCGAATATCGCGACGGGGTGTTCTTTGTCAACGAAGACTGGTACGGCCATCAGAATTCCACAGTCAACTGGATTTCCGATGACTGGGAATGGTCTTACCGAATTTTCCAGCAGGCAAATCCCGGCAAGGAACTTGGTTGCACCAACCAGTACGGACAGATATACGGCGGCAAATTTTACCTCATAGCCAAACAGGAAAAGGATCCCGGCGCATCCATAAAGGGAGGCCGCATCACAGTGGCAGACGCCCGCACCATGCAATGCCTGTTTCAATCCGATCTGATCGACCCGTCGGGCAATCAATGCGACGGCCGCGGTTGTCTGGGTATCGACGAACATAAGCTTTACATATCCACCAGCAACGGTGTCTGGATATTCGATACCGACAACTACAAGGTTACAGGCATGGTAGAAGGCACGGCCAATCCGAACGGTTCAGACGGCAAACCCAATACCGACCCGTCAGGATCTCTGTATCACGGCCAATGCGGTTCGATGGTACGCGTGGGCAACCGCGTATTCGTGGCCCATCAGTCAGAAGGTCTGTTGGTGGTGGATCCCTACACCGACAAAGTGACGGATGTACTGACCATGAAACCGGTTTACGACCTGCTTCCCGACCCCGGTAACGCCAAGGAAAAGAAAATGCCCGGAATCGGTTCCGTCGTCCTCGCTAAGGACGGTTCGCTCTGGGTCAGCGTGGCCCGCGACATCCAGGGCACCGGCGCCACCCTTCCCTATCTGATGCGTGTCGACCCGTATTCTCTCGCAACTTCGATCATCGAAGTCCCCGACGGATACTTTCCCCCTTCCAACAGTTGGTATGCCTGGACTCCCGACGGCTTCTGCGCTTCGACTCAGAACAACGTACTGTATTGGAACGGAGGCTCCAATTCATGGTTCTCCGGCGCCAAGGTATTCAAGTATGACATTGATAAAAACGAGTTCAGCAAGATAATAGACCTTGACAAGGAAGCTGAAGAACAGGGACTGGACTCCAAGACCCGCTGGAACATATATGGCTGCTCGATGCGTGTGCATCCGGTCACCGACCGCCTGTACATCTCATTGTTCCATAATTTCCAGAATCCAACGTACAAACTTCGTGTCACTGACGCCGACGGCAAATCCATAAAGGAAGTGGACATGATTTCCAATTATTGGTTTCCTTCACTACCGGTGTTTCCCGACAATTACGCTCCCCAGGCTCACGATCCGGGCATAATGTATGTGTCCTGTCTCGCTCCGACGAGAATCCCCGTCAAAGGCCTGTTCACTGACTTGGACACTATGGAATCTGCAATCGTGGTCAGCGTAACCGGTGTCAGCGATTCCGATGTCTTCTCGGCCGAAGTCATTAATGGAGATATTGTAACGACGCCCCTCGACATCCGGGATGGCGAATCGGGCGCAATCTATCTGAAGGCAAACAGCAACGGAGAGATTGCCGATATGACTCTGGATGTCCGCTTCTCCTCGTCGGGCATTGACGATTTCGCCAGCGATCTTGAAGAAGCCTCATATTATTCCATCGACGGTCAGAAACTTTATTCCCGTCCCTCCGCGCCGGGCATCTACATCCTGCACACCCCGGCCGGCTCCTCCCACAAGTTCTTCATTCACTAACATTCCCACGAACCTATAACAGAAGCCGCTAAAACCGATTTGCCGACAGCAAATTAGTTTTAGCGGCTTCAAACTGTTATCCGGGTTATTCTGACCATAAATGTAGCTAAGTCGATTTTATAAAGGGTTACGCGGATATATCAAATAAATGATGTATCTTTGCAAATAGAAACCACGGTTGTCGAAACCGTGGTTGTTATTTAGAAATCTAAAGTAAAAACGCACGCCGAAAAAGTTTTGGCGGTCTCAAATTTTAGCGCTAACTCTGTATTCCGAAAAAATTTCACTTGTTACATTTATTCGGAATAGAGCAATGAGAATCGAAGGAAACACATACTTAATTTCTCTAAGTAGGTTTTATTAGATTTTCATGACGCTGGTAATGAAGTGAATACCTCGGAGAGGTTGTTTCTCAACAACCCCACGATGGACGGGACAGCGAAGCTGGCACCGGCCTTCGTGGGGACGGACAGATGCGATACGACTTGGTCGGAGACCATGTTTCTGTACTGCCTGATGCGACATTAGGATCCTTAAGGCGAGCAACATGGTCTCCGACCAAACTGTGCTACGCCGGATATACACCCCACGAAGGCCATCAGTACGCTTCGCTTCCTTCAGCCATCGTGGGGTTATCGAGAAACAACCTCTCCGAGGTATTCGCTTCATTGCCAGCGCCATGCACACCGCTCGAAGATTTCATTGTCTGCGTGTGCCGTAAAATCTAATATTAGTTTTAGGGGCTTCAAAATAGCCTTTGGATCATGTTGAAGGACTGACTCCTGCAAAGGAATCAGTCCTAAATTTATCGCGCTTCAATAGTTTTATCGGACAGCAATAATTCTTATTTGGACCTCTAACCTGTAGTTGAGTTAATTCTTAGGAATCATCAAAGACTCGTAATAAACGAAACCCCGACTTTGCAAGCCGGGGAAGAATACTTTAAACTTTTTATGTGACTGATGTTCTCCTACGAGGCCATCTTCTGTAGTGCGCTCTCACGAATTCCCACCGGTTAAGGCGGTAGCGCTAATAAGAGTGAACATACACAGGTTTGTCACAGAAACCTTGAACCGTTTTAGAGTTTAATGGCAGAGCCTACATCAGACGGTTCTACTGATGAGGATGCCTATGATTGCAATAAATCATAATTTAATGCCATGAGCTTTACATGAATGCAACGCGCATACATGAGCCGACTTAACGACCTTCATGAATTTAAATTTTAACTTTGAATGATTTGTTGCCTATTGTTACGACGTACAGGCCTGTTGCAAGATTGTATATTTCACTATCTATTGTCTCAATTAGAAGTAAGCCTTGAGTAGAGAATACTCTGACAACATCTTTTGAGTCCTTATTAAGGATGTGAATACGGCCTTCAGTTACTGCGACTGACAATGACGAATGCTCACCTGCAACCCCATTAATTCCAGACGTTGGCTCAACAACAATACGTTTTGACAATGTTTTGGAATCTGTAAAGTCATAAAAGCCCATGTCATTCTTCTTACATTCTATCCCGAAATAAAGAGTAGTTTCTCCCTCCTTAAGGCCGGTAATAAACCAATGCGGATTATTCTCTGTCTCTCCATAAGAAGAAAGTTCAATTAATTCTTCATTATAATCGGTATTGAATGTACACCATAGGTCAGCCTGATAGGTAATGCCAAGATCTACTTTCTCTCCGACTTTAACAGAAATAGGAGAATCTGTATTCCATTCGAGATTGTTCGATGCGCTGTTCACGGTGAGATACGCTCTCGAAGGATTGGCAACCACATTAGGATTAGTTCCTTTTGATGTAAGGTTGAAAATATATTTTCCTGCCCACATAGGGCGATCCAGGTTAGTGTTGGCATAATTGCCGGCATACTCACCTTCATTAATTGTAGCAACGTGTTGGTTATATCGATTATCCTTGTCAAGGAACCACAGTTCAATCCAGAAGTCGTCCTCACTAAAAGGCCCCACTATTTCGGGAATATAGTTGAAATATGACTCGCTGGTGCTTAGCGACATATCGTTATAGGTTACAGAATTATACACATCCTTAAAACCGACTCTTTCTACGACATTGACGATGCAAGAAGCTTTAGCTTCTCCACATGTAGCAAAAATTAAGGTTGTACCCGCAGATAACCCTTTTACAATTCCATCCTGATCAACTGTAGCAACTGAAGGATCATCACTATACCATTCTATATGCTTAACTGAGGTATTAGAAGGGAATATTTCTACCTCAAGTTTTGAAGTCTCATTTACAAAAAGTTTCAGCGTATCGTTTGACAATATAATTTCTTCAGCCTTTACCTCGGGCAGTTCCTCTATATTCCAAAAATTACACCATGGATCCACTTTCTCATATTCCGTCAGGGTACCCATTGGAATATGTAGAACGGTTGTTTTTAAAATATTGTCACTAAATCCCGGTTTGCATTCTATGGGGACTTCGCATTGCATATATATGTCTTTAATTTTATTGCAGTACCCGAACGCATTTTCTCCGATAGAAGTCACGGAATTACCAAT
>JAQXIE010000099.1 GCA_029007645.1 Bacteroidales bacterium | reverse complement strand
AGACCTATCGATCCCGAATAGCCGTCGCGCTGCGTCTTGGTCTCGGTTATCAGGTTCAGGATACCGCCTACGCCTTCGGCGTCGTATTTGGCTCCGGGCTCCGTTATAACCTCGATATTTTTAACCGATTCGGCCGGCATGGCCTTCAGCAAACGCTGATAATTGCTCTCGAGCATGGTGTCCTCGCGGCCGTTGACATATATCTTGAAGCCGGTCTGACCATTGATACGAATATTGTCCTGGGCGTCGACCGTCACCATCGGCACCTTGCGCAGGGCGTCGAGTACGGACTGTCCTTTGCTCGACTCGTCCTCCGCGACATTGTAAGTCAGTTTGGCACCGTCGCTCTTGATCACTGTCTTATTGGCCGTAATCACAAGGTCGTCAAGTTCGATGGTCGGTATGTCGGCGAGACTGTCGACGGGAACTGTGTCGGTCTGGGCTTGGGCCACAGCGGGTGCGGCAGCCGCAAGCAGCGCCAATATTGACTTTGCTATATTGTTCATAGTGTTTTGCTTATCTCAAACTTTCTTTGTCTCTTTTCTTCCGGTATTCTGCATAATCCCTACCCAATTGCTCGGGTGTTATGCCGAATTGCGCGAGGCGGTCGAAGAAATAATTCGCTTCGTGGGCGAAGAAATACTCTTTGCGCATCTGCAGTATCTTGACGGAGGCGTTTGGCGCGACAAAATATCCGATGCCCCTTTTCATATAGATGAGTTCCTGCTGCTGCAACCAGACGAAGGTGCGCATCACGGTGTTCGGATTCACGCCCGCTTCGATGGCGTAGTCGCGCACGGAGGGAAGCCGGGTTTCATCCGGCAAGTCCCCGCGGACTATGGAATCCATCAACGATTCCGCTATCTGCAGATATATCGGTTTGTTGTCGTTGAAATTCATCGTCCTATCACATACTGTTTCTTAAGAGTGTAATACGTCAGCCAGCAGAAAAACACTGTGCCGGAGAATATGGTGCCCACAATGATCCAGAAACGGACCGTGTGCGACACGAGCCATTCCACTTCGTATCCATGAGAGAACATATAGCTTACTCCGGTACCCAACAACATGGCGATCACGAATATCACCACCACCCAGATTCCGGACGTCTTAAGGAACGAGAGCCGCGGCCATCGTATGGCGCCGTAGAAATAAGTGGAGAGGACAAACGACATGATCACGGCGTTTCTGATTGTGGACGACCATGAGTTGGAAAATAATTCATCCTTAGGCCAGTAGAATCCCGCAAACTCGTGGAACATGATAAGCGAGCCGATATTGCGTCCTATCTCGATCATAGGGTAGGCTATGGCAATGAGCAGAAAACCGCCTACAAACACGTTCAGAAACGCTATCCAATATTTGTCGGCGTTGTCGGCCGGTGTCATCAGCGTGTTGATTCGGCCGTTTTTAGTCTTCATCGATGAGAAGACCATAGATGCGAATACAATCCATGTGATTATGCTGAATCCGATATACATGTCAATGACTCCATGCGAGTCACCCGAACTAAAAAGTCCGTCGACCAGACCGATTCCCATCCATGCGCCCCAGAATATCAGAGTTCGCATCATGATGGCTTTCTTGTTCTCGCATATATGTTTGCATGACAGGGCCATGAAACGGCTGATGCCATCCAATTCCTTATATTGTACAGTAGTTTCCATAATTGTTGAGTCTGACGTTATTTTTCAATTTTGGCGGCACCGCTGGTTGTGGTGTGAATGTCAGTGCACTTCAGTTCGGTTATATCGGCGAATGATGCCCCCGACAGATTGATGTAAGCATGCTGGTATTCGCCGTTGAAGTCCACCTTACCTGAACCGTTGACATTCACGGTCAGGGTCTCGCCCCGCAGCTTCTCGGTTTCCACCTTACCGGCGCCGTTGAGGGTAATCGTGTTCCTGACGATCCTGCTGTCTTCGATATCGACATCTCCGGCACCGTTCGATTCTATGTATAGTTCGGGGATATCTATGTTCTTTATATCCACGTCGGCCGCACCGTTGATGCGGAGCAGCGACAGATCGGGCGCGCTGACCCTCAACATTATCTTACGGTTCTGCCAGTTTAACGATCCGCGCAGCGTATCCTCGATTTTCAAAAGGCTGTCCGTGACGTTGGTGACTACATTGTTTCCGACCTCTTCGGGCATGATCAGCGTAACGGCGTACGGACCCAGCGAGAATTCAAGGTCGAATGTGCCGTCCATTTCTATCTTGTTGAAATCCTTCAGGTCCAGCTGACTGGAGATCATGTTTACGTTTTTCTTCGCCTTTACAATCCTGCAGGAGGAGAGGAAAGGCATGCAGCTGATTGCTATGGCTGCGACAGCTAAGTATGCTATATACTTTTTCATGATTTTTCTACGAATAATTGGTTCACAAGGTCGGGATTACTATTGGTCAGTTCGAACAGCGTCTCGAGGTTTACTTCTGTTTCGCGTTCGGGATTGTCGAGGAATTCCACTACGTTGAATCCGCCGGGCTGCGGTATGGAGAACAGGGCGCGTTTGGCCTGCTCCGGGTCATGGGTATAGTCGAAACGCAACTTCATCTGAATTCCGATCATAGGCTGGTTAAGCAGGATGCGGTTGTTATCGGCTATCACCACGTGGTCCAGGATGTTCTCAACATCATATACCTGGTGGGTGGATATGATTATGGTCTTGTCATCGGTCATAGCCGCGCTGATGGCGGCACGAAACATGCGCTTGGCCGTTATGTCCAGTCCGTTCGTAGGCTCGTCCAGAAGCAGTATGGAAGTGTTGCACGCAAGTGCGAAGCTCAGGAACGCCTTTTTCTTCTGACCAAGCGACAGGGCACCGAGATTGATGTCGGCTTGCAGGGCGAAGATCTCGAGGATGCTGTGCATCAGGTCGGCGTTGAACCTGGGATAGAACACGCTGTTGATGCGCACATATGCATCAAGCGTGATGGGAGGGAGATCAAACTCTTCGGGTACGATAAATATGTCGTTTAGGAAATTCACCTTGCGTTCTGAGGGAATATAGCCGTTGCAGAGCACCTGGCCCGAGCGGGGACGGAGCAGACCGGCCGTGAGGTAAAGCATGGTGCTTTTGCCCACGCCGTTGCGGCCCAGGAGTCCGCATACTGTACCTGGCTCTATCTGAAGCGACAGATTGGAGAGCACCGGAGTGTTGCGGCGGTATGAAAAACATACATCTTTAAAAGCTATCATAGTGTATTAGTGTATTAGTACACCGCAAAATTAGCACAATATTTCGCAACTGCAAAATTTTAAGCAAACAATTTTCAAAAAAGCACAAAAAAATCACCTCCGTTTCCGAAGGTGATTCTAATATGCTATGATTAAGCTGTTTGGGCTTAATTAAAATTTTATGGCAGCTGATTTTACATCATGCCGCCCATGCCGCCCATGCCGGGAGCGGCGGCAGGCATCGGAGGATTCTCCTCCTTCTTGTCGGCGATGACGCACTCGGTGGTCAGGAACATGCCGGCGATGCTGGCGGCGTTCTCGAGAGCCACACGGGTCACCTTGGCAGGATCGATTACGCCCGTCTCCAGGAAATTCTCGAATGCATCGGTGCGGGCATTGTAACCGTAATCACCTTTGCCTTCCTTAACTTTCTGAAGGATTACGGCGCCTTCCACACCGGCGTTGTTCATGATCTGGCGCATCGGTTCCTCGATGGCGCGGAGGATGATCTGTATACCGGTGTTCTCGTCATCGTTCGAACCCTTGAGCTGCTCAAGTTCGGCGAGGCAACGGATATAGGCCACGCCGCCGCCCGGCACGATACCCTCGGCGATAGCCGCGCGGGTTGCCGACAGGGCGTCGTCGACACGGTCCTTCTTCTCCTTCATTTCCACCTCCGAGGGAGCGCCGATATAGAGGACAGCCACACCGCCGGCCAGCTTGGCCAGACGCTCCTGCAGCTTCTCCTTGTCATAATTGGAAGTAGTGGTCTCGATCTGCGATTTGATCTGAGCCACACGGGCGGCGATGGCATCCTTAGCGCCTGCGCCGTTTACGATGGTGGTGTTATCCTTATTTACTGTCACCTTCTCGGCCGTACCCAGATCCTGGATAGTAGCCTGAGCCAGCTGCATGCCCTTGACTTCGCTGATTACCGTACCGCCCGTCAGAATGGCGATATCCTCGAGCATCTCCTTGCGGCGGTCGCCGAATCCGGGAGCCGTCACGGCGCAGATCTTGAGCGAGCCGCGCAGACGGTTCACAACAAGAGTGGCCAGAGCCTCATTGTCGACATCTTCGGCGATGATCAGCAGCGGACGGCCCGACTGAGCGACAGCCTCCAGAACGGGAAGCATATCCTTCAGGTTGGAAATCTTCTTATCGTAAAGCAGAATGTAAGGGGAGTCCATCTCGCACTCCATCTTCTCCGAATTGGTCACGAAATAAGGGGAGATGTAACCGCGGTCGAACTGCATGCCCTCCACGACGTCGACAGATGTCTCCGTGCCTTTGGCCTCTTCGACGGTGATGACGCCCTCTTTCTTAACCTTCTGCATGGCCTCGGCGATGAGCCGGCCGATCTCTTCGTCATTGTTGGCCGAAATGCGGGCAACATCCTGAATCTTCTTGATGTCATCGTCGACCTCGACGCTCTGGGCGCGGATGCCTTCCACGACCTTCGAAACGGCCTTGTCGATACCGCGTTTCAGATCCATCGGGTTTGCTCCGGCGGTAACGTTCTTCAGGCCTACATTGATGATGGCCTGTGCCAGAACTGTCGCTGTAGTGGTGCCGTCGCCGGCCTGGTCGCCGGTCTTGGAGGCAACCTCCTTCACGAGCTGTGCGCCCATGTTCTGGAACGGATCCTCCAGCTCGACTTCGCGTGCGACGGTCACACCGTCCTTTGTGATGTGCGGAGCACCGAACTTCTTCTCAATGATTACGTTACGACCCTTAGGTCCAAGTGTTACTTTAACTGCGTCGGCCAGTGCGTCAACGCCGTTCTTCAGCTCCTCACGAGCCTTGATATTGAATTTTATTTCTTTTGCCATGACTATTCTTAAATTAATGTGAAAACTCAGAGTTCTCAGAGTTTTCGGAATTATATGCGCGATCGCTTAACCAACTACTGCGAGCACGTCGCTCTGACGCATTATCATATACTTCTTGCCGTCCAGCTCGATCTCCGTGCCGGCATACTTTCCGAAGAGCACTACATCGCCCTCTTTGAGGACCATCTCCTCGTCCTTGGTGCCGTTGCCAACAGCCAGAACAGTGCCTTTCAGGGGTTTTTCTTTAGCAGAATCGGGAATGATGATACCTCCCAGAGTGGTCTCTTCAGCAGCCGTGGGTTCGATCAGCACGCGGTCTGCCAATGGTTTGATGTTCATAGTCAATTTTATTTTTTGTTGATTTTCTATCGTTAAGTGGGGGATTAACCTTCTCCCTCAAGACTTATTACAAATTGCGTGCCAAAACTGTTCGCGATGCCCCGAAATTTCTTTGTTCATACGGCCTCGCGGCCGTTTTTGCACACATGCCCGGGGTGTGTGCCGTTTACTAATTATTTTTAAATTATTGATAATAAGGTCTGTTATATTTGGAATCTAAAGTAGGTTTTATTAATTTTGCATATCCACTTACGGACGGCATGATGAATCATCCCGTCTCGCCAAAGGAACCGAACTAAATTAATCATGAAACTTACGAATGTATTCAGCGGTATTCTTGTGTTCGCATGCCTGTTAACCGGCGGCAGCGCTCTGAATGCCGAAACGACCCATAAGAAATCACTTGCGGCTCACCGTCAGGCCCATCAGCAGCTTGCCAACGTCAACTCCCGTCTCGACATGTCGTCGGTCAACAACGCAGTCAAGGAGGAAATTCAGGCCCGCGAGAACGGCACGGAAGTGGAGAGTGAAGAGCGTCAGATGATAGGCGACCTGCTCAAGGAGGCCCGCAAGCATATCGGCAAACCCTACCGTCATGGCATGAAAGGCCCCAAGGCATTCGACTGCTCCGGATTCTCAAGCTATGTTTACCGCCAGTTCGGCTACTCGCTCAGTCCCGCCTCGCGCGCTCAGTTCACCCAGGGAGTCAAGGTTGACCGCAAGCACCTCAAGGAGGGCGACCTCGTGTTCTTCTCCAGCCGCAGCAGCGGCTCGAATGTCGGCCATGTCGGTATCGTAGTCTCCGCCGACAACAGCACCGGAGCCTTCAAATTCATTCACGCCAGCATCCGCGGCGTCAAAATTGACGATTGTAAAGGTTATTACGAGGGTCGATACATCGGCGCCCGCCGAATCATCCAGTAAGCGGCCCGCACCTGCATACCGTATTAAATATCATAATTAAGAGGAGCACAATATTTTGCTCCTCTTTTATGTTATCACATAGATGAATAATTCTGAAATTACACCTGTTGGAAGCGTCGACGTCTTCGGTGCCCGCGTGCACAACCTCAAGAACATCGACGTTACAATACCCCATAACACCCTCACTGTCGTAACCGGGCTCAGCGGCTGCGGCAAATCCTCGCTTGCTTTCGACACAATCTACGCCGAAGGCCAGAGACGTTACATCGAAACATTCTCCTCATATGCCCGCAATATGCTCGGTTCGATGGAACGCCCCGATGTCGACAAAATCACCGGCCTGAGCCCCGTGATCAGCATCGAACAGAAAACCGTCAACAAGAATCCACGGTCCACCGTGGGCACAACAACCGAGATTTACGACTTCTTCCGTCTGCTGTTCGCCAGGCTGGGGGAGGCCCGCAGCTACCTCAGTGGCGCCCCGATGGTGAAATATACCAGGGACCGGATCTTCGACCTGATCCTCGAAACGTACGCCGGCCGCAAGATATACATACTCGCCCCTCTGGTCAAAAACCGCAAGGGACATTACAAGGATCTGTTCGAGAACCTGCGCAAGAAGGGCTATCTGTATGTGCGTGCCGACGGCGAACTGCGCGAACTGGAATACGGCATGAAGCTGAACCGCTACCAGAATCACACCGTGGAACTGGTCGTTGACCGCATGCGCGTCAATGCCGACGACCCGCAGCGCTTGCGCTCATCGGTCGAGACAGCCCTGCGTCAGGGCGACAGACTGATGATGGTCATGGACGTCGAGTCGGGCGAGATCCGCCATTTCAGCCAGATGCTGATGGATCCCGAAACCGGCCTGTCATATCCCGAGCCGGCCCCTCACAACTTCTCGTTCAACTCTCCTCAGGGAGCCTGTCCGCGATGCAAGGGCCTGGGCGAGGTCAACCTGATCGACCGCGACAAGGTAATTCCCGATGACAGCAAATCGATTCACGACGGCGGTATAGCCCCGCTGGGCCGCTACCGCAATTCAATGATATTCTGGCAGATCGATGCCGTGTGCAAATTGCACGGCGCCACGCTCAAGACGCCCGTGCGCGACCTGCCGCAGCAAGCCCTCGACGATATCCTGCACGGATGCGACGCCCGGCTGGAAATCAGCAACAACACCGGTCTGAGCTACGCGCCCAGTTACGAAGTACTTGTCAAATACATCGAGATGCAGCAGGCCGAAGAGGCCGGCACCGAGGCCAACAAATGGAGCGGCCAGTTCTATTCGCGTGCCGTCTGTCCCGAATGTCACGGTGACCGTCTCGACAAGATCTCCCTGCATTTC
>JAQXIE010000098.1 GCA_029007645.1 Bacteroidales bacterium | reverse complement strand
ATATCTGCGACCGTCTCTACTTCGACGAGCTCACCTTCGAGCGCGTGCTCGATATCATTGATCTCGAAACGCCTCACGGCGTGGTAGTGTCGACCGGCGGCCAGATCCCCAACAACCTGGCCCTGCGCCTCGACTACGTGGGCGTGCCTATCCTCGGCACAACCGCCAAGAGCATCGACAACGCCGAGGACCGCGAGAAATTCTCGGCCATGCTCGGCCGTATCGGTGTCGATCAGCCCGAATGGTCGGCCCTGACTTCGATGGAGGATATCAAGAAGTTTGTCGATAAGGTAGGTTTCCCCGTCCTGGTGCGTCCCTCGTATGTGCTGTCGGGCGCGGCGATGAACGTCTGCACCAATCCTGAACAGTTGGAGCGGTTCCTGACTATGGCCGCCAATGTGTCAAAACGCCATCCCGTGGTGGTGTCGCAGTTCCTCGAACACGCAAAGGAGGTCGAGATGGATGCTGTGGCCCAGAACGGCGAGATCATCGCTTACGCCATCTCCGAACATGTGGAGTTCGCCGGTGTCCATTCCGGTGACGCCACCATCCAGTTCCCGCCCCAGAAGCTATATGTCGAGACCGCCCGCCGCATCAAGAAGATTTCCAAGCAGATCGCCAGGGAACTCAATATCTCCGGCCCCTTCAATATCCAGTATCTGGCCCGCGAGAACGACATCAAAGTGATCGAGTGCAACCTGCGTGCGTCGCGATCCTTCCCGTTTGTGAGCAAGGTGCTGAAGGTAAATCTGATCGAGCTGGCCACACGAATCATGCTCGGTCTGCCGGTCAAACCGCTGGACAAGAGCATCTTCGATCTGGACTACGTCGGCGTCA
This sequence comes from Bacteroidales bacterium, assembly GCA_029007645.1. Taxonomy (GTDB): domain Bacteria; phylum Bacteroidota; class Bacteroidia; order Bacteroidales; family Muribaculaceae; genus Lepagella. Next base: position 6,607 of record JAQXIE010000098.1, on the reverse strand, counting down.
AAGCTTCGCAGTTCTCGTTCAGCCGCCTGCAGAAGGCCGATCCCAAGCTGGGTGTCGATATGGTGTCGACCGGCGAGGTCGGCTGCCTCGGCGAGGATTCCCGCAAGGCTCTTCTGACTTCGATGCTCTCCGTCGGCCTCAAGGTGCCTCAGAAGAATGTGCTCCTCTCCACCGGCAACGGCAAACAGAAGGCCGACATGCTCCAGGCTGCGCGTCTGCTTGCAGAGAACGGTTATCATATCTACGCCACCGGCGGCACGCACCGACATCTGTCGGAGAACGGCATCGAAAGCACACTGTGCTATTGGCCCAGCCAGGAAGGCCATCCACAGGCCCTCGACCTGCTCCACAATCATGAGGTGGAACTCGTGGTCAACGTGCCCCGTAACCATTCGGACGCCGAGCTTACCAACGGCTACCATGTGCGCCGCACGGCAATCGACCTCAATATACCTCTGATCACCAACGCGCGCCTCGCTTCGGCCTTTATCCGCGCGTTCCTGAGCGTGAAGCCCGAGGATATCGAGATCAAGTCGTGGAGCGAGTTCTGATCAGGTCCTAAACTAAAAGAAGGATGAAGAATCTGTGGATATACAATGCGAGACTCGGAGCTCCGGATGGTCCGCTCGGTTCGATACTGATCAGCGACGGCAAGGTTGTCGCCGCCGGTCCTGAAGTCGGGCCCGTGGCGGGTGCTGAACTGCTGGACGCCGGCGGCAATGTGGCCATTCCTGGACTCGTGGACCTGCACGTGCATCTGCGCGAGCCGGGGTTCGAGTACAAGGAGACGATAGCTTCGGGAACGCGCGCGGCCGCCGCGGGCGGTTTTACGACCGTCTGCGCCATGCCCAACATCAATCCGGTGCCCGACGACATGCCGTCGTTGCAGCGCCAGCTCGATATCATAGCCCGCGACGCTCTGGTCGAGGTGCTCCCGTATGCCTCCATCACCCGCAAGCGGATGGGGCAGGAGCTGACCGATCACGCGGCGCTCGCTCCGTATGTCGCCGGATTCTCGGACGACGGAACGGGCGTCGACTCGGAGGAGATGATGCTTGCGGCCATGAAATCGATTGCCGCCACCGGACGTCCGCTGGCCGAACATTGCGAGGTGCAGGAACTCGTGCGTGGCGGTTGCATCCATGACGGCGAGTTCGCCCATGCGCACGGTTATCCCGGAATCTGCTCCGAGAGCGAGTGGCGAGAAGTAGAACGTAATATCCGTTTGGCCGAACAGACCGGTTGCCCGCTGCATATATGCCATGTGTCGACCAAGGAAAGCTGCGAGCTGATCCGTCAGGCCAAGGCACGCGGTGTGAACGTCACCGGCGAGACCGGGGCGCACTACATAGCTTTCTGCGATGCCGACATGCAGGAGGAGGGTAGATTCAAGATGAACCCCCCGCTGCGCACGGCCGACGACCGCGAGGCCCTGATCCGCGCCATCGCTGACGGTACTCTCGACTGCATTGCCTCCGACCATGCCCCGCATTCCGCCGAGGAGAAATCCAAAGGATTAAAGCAGAGCGCAATGGGCGTGACCGGTCTGGAACTTTCCCTTCCGGCCATGTACACCTACGGCGTATTGCCCGGTCACATCTCGTTCGAACGCATGATCGAGCTGATGGCCACGACCCCAAGACGCATATTCGGCATTCAGGGAGGCATGCAGCCCGGAATGCGCGCAGACATCGCCATCGTCGACTTCGACACTCCATTCACGGTCGATCCCGCAACGTTCCTTTCGCAGGGGAAAGCAACACCCTTCGAGGGCTGCGAACTGCGCGGCAAGGTCCGTGCCACGGTCTGCAACGGCAAATTAGTTTACACAAGCCTCTAACCTTATATACTGATGAAATTCAAAATATTGGAAAACCGGCCGATCAACGGCACGACCTACCTGCTCAGGTTGCAGGGCGATACGTCGACGCTGACGCGCCCGGGCCAGTTTGTCAACATATCGGTGCCCGGTTTTCTGCTGCGGCGCCCGATATCGGTGGCCGACTACAAGGATGGCGAGATGCTGCTGGTCTACGAGGTGGTGGGTCATGGCACGGAGCGTATGGCCGAGTTCAGGCCCGGCGACGAAATGGATATCCTGAGCGGCCTGGGCAACGGCTTCGATCCCGAGGTCCGCGCGAAGCATCCGCTGCTGATAGGCGGCGGTATCGGTGTGGCTCCCCTATACGGCCTGGCCAAGGCCCTGCTGGAACGCGGCGTCCAGCCTGTGGCCGTGCTCGGATACAACAATAAGGAGAAGGTGGTGATGGACGATATGTTCCGCGACCTCGGAATCCGGACTCTCGTCGCCACGATGGACGGTTCGGTGGGCACCAAAGGCTTTGCCACAGACGCTATCCGCGAGGCTGGAATTACCGATGGCGACTATTTCTACGCATGCGGCCCGATGCCGATGCTCAAGGCCCTGGGCAAGAATTTCCCTCTGCCCGGCGAACTCAGCCTCGATGTCCGCAGGGGGTGCGGTTTCGGCGCTAGCGCCGGCTGCGCAATCAAGACTACCAATGGTTTCGCCGGCGTCTGCAAGGCCGGTCCCGTTTTCAAAAAAGATGTTGTTCTATGGGACGAACTCTAAATGACATATCACTCGAGGTGAACCTGAGCGGCGTGACGCTCAAGAATCCGGTAATACCCGCCAGCGGCTGCTTCGGCTACGGCTATGTCATGGCTCCTTATTACGATCTTGACGAGCTGGGCGCCTTCTCGTTCAAGGGCACTACTCTCGAACCGCGCTACGGCAACCCGCTGCCCCGCATTGCCGAGACTCCCGCCGGCATGATCAATTCCGTAGGTCTGATGAATCCGGGCATCGACGGCGTGATCAACAACGAGCTGCCCAAGATGCGCAAGGTATACCATGGTCCGGTGCTGGCAAACATCAGCGGCTTTTCGATCGACGAATACCGCGAATGCTGCCGGCGCATCACAGGCCAGACGCAGGTCGAGATCATCGAACTGAACGTAAGTTGTCCCAATGTGCATGGCGGCGGCATGGCTTTCGGCACATCGTCCGACAATATCGCTGCGGTGACGCGCGCGGTCAAGGAGGTCACCGACCTGCCCGTATATGTCAAGCTGAGTCCGAATGTCACCGACATAGTCGCCATGGCCAAGGCTGCCGAGGATGCCGGCGCCGACGGTCTGGTCTGCGCAAATACCTTCCTGGGAATGCGCATCGACCTGCGCACCAAGCGCCCCGTTGTGGCCAACGTGATGGGTGGTTTCTCCGGCCCTGCCGTTTTCCCGATGGCCTTGCGCATGGTCTACCCGGTGTCGCGCGCGGTCAATATCCCCGTCATCGGCTGCGGTGGCGTTTCCTCGGCCGAGGACGTGATCGAAATGATGCTCGCCGGCGCCAAAGCCGTCGAGGTCGGCACCGCCAACCTTATCGACCCGATGGCTTGTCACAACATAATCAACGATCTCCCGGAGGTGATGAGAAAATACAATATCCCGGAGCTCGCCAACATCAACGAAAATAATTAAAGAACAGATATTATGGCCAAAGACGTAATAATAGCATGTGATTTCCCCTCCAAGGAGGCGACTCTGGAGTTCCTCGACAAGTTCGGCGAGGAGCGTCCCTTTGTAAAGATAGGCATGGAACTCTTCTACGGAGCCGGTCCCGAAATAGTCCGCGAGTTGCGTCGTCGCGGCCACAAGATATTTCTTGACCTGAAGCTGCACGACATACCGAACACGGTGAAGAAAGCCATGCGAGTGCTTGCCGCTCACGACATCAACATGGTGAACGTGCATGCTGCGGGTACCAAGGAGATGATGGCCGCAGCCGTCCAGGGACTTGCCGAGGGTACGCCCGAAGGACAGGAGCGTCCGCTGCTGCTGGCCGTGACCCAGCTCACCTCCACATCACCTCAGGCCCTGAAGGAGCAGCTGCTAATCGACACACCCATGGCCGAGACCATTGCCCACTATGCAGCCAATGCAATGGAGGCCGGTCTCGACGGCGTGGTTTGCTCTCCGCTCGAGGCCGCTGTGGTCAAGGAGAAGTGCGGCGACGGTTTCATGACCATCACCCCGGGTATACGTTATCCCGATGCCGCCGGCGACGACCAGAGCCGCGTGACCACTCCGGCACGCGCCCGCGAAATCGGTTCGGACTACATCGTGGTGGGCCGTCCTATCACCGCGGCAGCCGATCCCGTGGCCGCTTATCACCGTGTGTGCAGGGACTTCCTGCAGAATGACTAATCAGAACGCAATTTAACGCAACTTAATATGAAGAAAGAAGTAGCAAAGGGCCTGCTGAGCATCAAGGCCGTCTTCCTCAGCCCCGAAAAGCCGTTCACTTGGGCCAGCGGCATCAAGAGTCCGGTATATTGCGACAACCGTCTGGTACTCGGCTATCCAGAGGTCCGCACTCTGGTTGAAAACGGCATTGCCGAGACCGTAAAGCGCGAATATCCCGAAGCCGAGGCGCTGATGGGCACCTCTACGGCCGGTATCGCTCACGCCGCAATCGCCGCCCAGTTCCTGGGCCTCCCCATGGGTTACGTGCGCGGAGCCGCCAAGGACCATGGCCGCAACAACCGTATCGAGGGACGCTTGGAGCCCGGCATGAAGGTCGTGGTGGTCGAGGACCTCATCTCCACGGCAGGCAGCTGCGTTGAAACCGTCGAGGCTCTCCGCGAGGCCGGCGCCGAAGTGCTCGGCATCGTGTCCATCTTTACCTACGGCCTGCAGAAGGGCATCGACCGTCTGGAATCTGCCGGCGTCCGCAACGTCTCGCTTTCCGACTTCGACACTCTGATCGAGGTGGCCGCCGAAGAAAACTATGTGCGTGCCGAACAGCTCCCCTTGCTGCGCCGTTTCATCGCCAATCCTCAGTCCTGGCTGGATTAATCTTTACGTTATGAGACACCTTATCGATCCCATGGACCTCAGCGCCGAGGAACTCGACCAGGTCATAAACCTCGCTCTCGACATTATCGACAATCCCGGCAATTACACCGAGGCGTGCCGAGGCAAGAAACTCGCGACTCTCTTCTACGAACCCAGCACGCGCACGCGCCTTTCGTTCACATCGGCCATGATGGAACTCGGCGGCAATGTGATCGGGTTCGACTCGGCGGCCAACTCCAGCGTAAGCAAGGGTGAGACCGTTGCCGACACCACGCGTGTCATCAACTGCTTCGCCGACATCATCGCCATGCGTCACCCCATCGAGGGCGCGCCCCTCGTATCTGCTCTCCATTCGCGCGTGCCGGTGATCAATGCCGGCGACGGCTCGCACGCACATCCCACGCAGACGCTGACCGACCTGCTCACAATCCGCCGTGAAATAGGCCGCTTCGACAACCTCACGATCGGCTTCTGCGGCGACCTGCGCTTCGGCCGAACCGTGCATTCGCTTATCAAGGCTCTGTCACGCTACAAGAACGTCAAGGTGATCCTGATCGCTCCCGACGAGCTGCGCCTTCCCGCCTACATGAAGGAGGAGGTATGCGACCGTTACGGAGTTTCGTACACCGAAGTCGCCTCGATGGAGGAGGTGATGCCCGAGCTGGACGTGCTCTATATGACCCGCGTGCAGAAGGAGCGCTTCCTCGACGAGGAGGATTACGACCGCGTCAAGGACTGCTTCATCCTGTCGGCCGATAAGCTGGCCACGGCCAAGCCCACGATGCGCATACTGCATCCGCTGCCCCGTGTCAACGAGATCACCGTCGATGTCGATGCCGATCCCCGCGCCGCTTATTTCCGTCAGGTTGAAAACGGTAAGTTCGTCCGCATGGCCCTGATACTCAAATTGCTTGAATGGGCCAAGGATCCCTCCAACAACGCCAGGCTGATTCCTGACGATGCCACCCGCAACAAGCATTACTGCTCCAACCACAAGTGCATCTGCAATAACGAGAACGTCGACACATTGTTCCGCCCGGACCGTGCCAACCCCTCGCAGGTGCGTTGTGTATATTGCGAGGCCAAACCCAAGAAATAACCGACAATATTTTATATGAACCAAATAAAGAAGGCCGTGCCGCTGCTGTGGCGCACGGCCCTTAACCTGTCCCTGCTGATAATCGCCCTGGGGGCGATCGACCGCGTGGTGATGATATGCATCACCGGACCCTCGGAACTTTCCCTGTCGTTCTGGCAATACCTCGGTGCGTTCGTCATCGGCGCTGTCAACGACCTGGCGTTCGCCATCCTCTCCATGGTGTTCCTGTGGCTCTACATCGTTTCGGCAGGGGAGTGGAAATACCGCAAGCCCACGGCATGGTGCATTCTGGGTCTCCTTGCCGCCGTCGAGATCTACGTCACGTGGTTCTGTCCCTCGCTGCATGAGTTCAACCGGGGGCTGGCGCGAGTCGTGTCATGGGTGCTTCTGTACTGGATCGTCACCTTCGCCCTGCGTCTGTTCATTCCGCGCATGCGCCGCGGATGGACCCGCTGCTGGCTCGCCGCGATCCTGTTCGTCTACGTGGCCATAATGTACATGAACGCCGCCGGCGAGTACTTCTTCTGGGACGAGTTCGCTGTGCGCTACAACTTCATCGCCGTCGACTATCTGGTATATACCAACGAGGTTGTGGGCAACATCATGGAGTCCTATCCCATGGTGCCG
>JAQXIE010000097.1 GCA_029007645.1 Bacteroidales bacterium | reverse complement strand
CAGGCGTTTCAATTGTTCTCGGTCGGGGTGACAAGATTCGAACTTGCGACCACACGCCCCCCAGACGCGTACTCTAAACCGGGCTGAGCTACACCCCGAGAATCTTTCCTAAAAGGTTGTGCCGTTTATCGGACTTCCTTCCTGAAAGCGAGTGCAAAGTTATAATGTTTTTTGCAATTGTGCAAATAATAGGCGAAATTTTTATCAAAATCCTCCAAAAAAGACCCTGTCGCCCACGGCTCTTTCATTTAACACTAAATAAATGACATAGTATCCCTTATCCGGTTCAATGCGAATCGGGCAATTTTTAGATACTGAATGCCAGTAATTTATCCTTGTGTTAGAATTTTAAAGATATCAAGGCACGGAACTTAACGGCAAAAGCCATTTTTTTGCTGTTTGCCACAGGCCCTGCTGACGCAGGGGGACGGAATAATCTCAGAATACGTCAGGATTCGTTATGTCGCCGTCTTTGACGGCTCCGTGGCAGTTATCGTATAATACGGATTATTCCTTTGTTTCTATCCTATATGCCTTTCCATGCACAGGCAATGAAGCTCTATATACACCCTTGTCGTCTAAAAAAACTACAGGTTGACGACGTGGACGTCGTCATTCCAGTCAGCTACTGGATTGGCGGTGTCCACACCGCCTGACACGGCTCTTTCTGAGTTTATTCCGTTTCCTGCGCCAGCAGGATCTGTGGTAACGGCAATAGTAAGTCAGAAGTCATAGTTATGAGCGACAAAGCCATCACAAGTCACTATCTCCTAAACCTTAAATTTACTTCTGTGAGCTTCTGTAAATTCAGTGTAGGTTAAAAGCTCCGCTTTTGCCGTTCAGTTCCGTGCCTTAAAATCTTTAAAATTCTAACAGATTGCGCTTTTGCTGGTCAGTCCGTTACGAAGTCGCGTTTTGTCGCGAAGGCATTGGCCTCGGCATCTATCCTGGCCAGCGCGTAGGAATATGCTCCGACGAAGATGGCCTTGGATGCTCCGAGCTTGGATTTGATCAGACCGGTGCGCCGCATCGGGTCGTAAGTGACCGTGCGCGTGGAGCCCGGAACCTTGAGCTGGCGGGAGTCGCCGACGACAAACTGAGCGAACTCACCTTCGTCGTCGAGGTCGAAGACCTTCATCAGCAGGCGGTCCACCTGGCGGCCATCGGCCATGCCGATCTTGCTGCGGATTTCCTGAAGCATCGCCGGCTTGATATATTTCATGGCCTCGGCCAGACCGCCGGCGTACACGGCAATGGCGTCGGTCAGAGTGATGACCTGGGCTATGACGTCGCCGGCCACCTTGCCGAAGCGTGCGAATGCTTCCTTGGCGGCTTCGGTGTCTCCCTCCTTGCGTCCTTCGGCGACAAGGAAGACGTCGTAGGGGGTCATGTCTTCAGTGTCGAGACCGCTGAGTTCGCGGTATTCGCGCATCACGCCGCGGATCGAGGCATTCTCCTCGCACAGTAGTTCAGGGTTGAGGCGGTTGCGCAGGAAGCAGACCTCGATGCAGGCGTTGTTGCCGCGGTTGAGCTGGTCGTTGATTACCTCGCCCAGACCGAGGCCTGTGCCGAACGTAAAGCCGACAAGGTTGTGATATACCCGCTTGCCGCCCAGAGCGGCCACACGGCGGTTGATGTCCTGCAGTACGCCTGCCTTCGCCTCGCCATAGGCAAAGAGGTCGCCGTCATTGTTGATAAATACCGGCACCTGGAATTTTTCCTCGAGATAGGGGCCGAGGGCGAAGCCGTCGCGAAACGAGGGGAAATTGATCAGGTCGCCTCCGATCACACCCTGCTGGTCAGGAGCGCCGGGGAAGGCGAAACTGATGGCGACGGGCTTTTCGTCAAGACGGGCGAAGATCTGTTCGAAACCGCTGACAATCTGTCCCAGGCATTCTTCGAGGTTATGAGCCTTGGAGGGCAGTGTGATGGGTTCGGTTATGAATTTGCAGCTGCGCATGGCTCCGAACACCAGATTGGTGCCACCGGCGTCGAGCGTCGCCACAGTGCGGGTATCAAATCTGTACATGATTTAAGTTAGAAGTTCATGGTCTCCGCCGTTCCAGTAGACGGCCATATATGTGTGATTGCAAAAGTACGAATAATTTTTGAAATAACTAAAGTTTCGCATGTTGGAATTAGGATACTTAAGGCGAGCAACATGGTCTCCGACCAATCTGTGCTACGCCGGATATACACCCCACGATGGACGGGACAGCGTCAGCTGGTACCGGCCTTCGTGGGGACAGGCCGGAGCGATACGATTTGGTCGGAGACCATGTTTCTGTACTGCATGTGCCATAAAAATCTAATAATACCAACTTGTGAAACTTGAGTGAAATAACAATAATGTTAGGGCTACTGCGGTAAGTAACAGTCCGGATGGATAAACCTTTAACCTTTTAAACCTCAATTTTCGCGAATGCAAAAATTGAATTAAACGCGCTAAAAGGCCGATAATCAAACGGAATCTCAGTCGGGACAGGGGCGCGGAGAGAGCCGGGACGCAGGGTTGATAAAATTTTTTTTTAAAAATATTTGGTGAAATCGAAAAATGATTGTAACTTTGCACTCGCAAACGGGAAACAAGCCCCGGGCGCAACGGCAAGAGAGCCGCAAAAACATAAGACTTCAATGGTGCGTTAGTTCAGCTGGTTAGAATACATGCCTGTCACGCATGGGGTCACGGGTTCGAGTCCCGTACGCACCGCCGAGGAGAGAGGAAGAGCAGCAGAGTAAACTTAGGTTTCCTGTTGCTCTTTTTTGTAATACCACACCGATTTATGAAGATAGCTGTTATCAATGGCCCGAATCTGAACTTGCTGGGCCGCCGCCGACCGGAAATTTATGGAACGGAAACATTGGCCGATACCATTTCGGATGTGCGTAACCGGTTTCCGGAGGTCGAGATAGTGGATTTTCAGAGCAATGACGAGGGCCGGCTCGTAGATGCCGTGCAGACCTTCGGTTTCGATCCCGAGATAACGGGCATAGTGCTCAATCCGGGAGCCTATTCTCATTACTCGCTGGCCATCGCTGACGCCGTCGAGGCCATTCCGGCCCCGGTGGTGGAAGTACATATCAGCAATATTCATGCGCGCGAGGATTTCCGTCACACGTCGGTGACGGCTCGTAACGCCAAGGCTGTGATAGCGGGCTGCGGACGGCTGGGATATCAGCTGGCCGTGGATTATCTGATGCGGATCAACGGTTGACGGCATTGATGCTCGAGGATTACATAGAGGCGCACAGCAGCGTCGAACCGGCATGGCTCTACGAGCTGAACCGACGCACGAACCTGCGGCTGCTGAACGGCCGGATGTGTTCGGGACCCGTGCAGGGACGCCTGCTCAAGATGCTCGTGGGGATGATACGTCCGGCGCGTGTGCTGGAACTGGGCACCTTCTCGGGTTATTCGGCGCTGTGCATAGCCGAAGGTCTGGAAGGAGAGGCTACGCTCGACACGATCGAGGCTGACGACGAACTCGAGGATTTCATTCTTGAAAGCTTCGCGCAGGCACCGGCCGAAATATCGTCGCGAATCCGGCTGCATATCGGAGCGGCCCTGCAGGAGATGGACCGGTTCGACGCCGGGACGTTCGATCTGGTGTTTATCGACGCATCCAAGCGGGAATATCCCGACTATTACCGCAAGGCCAAGCCGCTGGTGCGCAGCGGCGGATACATAATCGCGGACAACACGCTGTGGGACGGACATGTGACCGACCCGGCCTACGATCGCGACGCGCAAACCTGCGGCGTGCGGCTGTTCAACGACATGGTGGCGGCCGACCCTGAGGTGGAGCAGGTGATGGTGCCGTTGCGCGACGGCCTCACATTGATCCGAAAACTATAGAGCGCAAAACGGCGTTTTATATAGAAAAATATAACTGAAATGGAAGGCAAGAGACAAGCTAAGATATCGAGGCTTCTGCAGAAGGAGCTGAGCGAGATATTCCGTCAGCAGACGGCAAAGATGGGAAACGTGCTGGTATCGGTGAGCACCGTGCGTGTGTCGCCCGATCTGAGCATAGCCAAGGTCTATCTGAGCATCTTCCCGCCTGAAAAGAGTCAGGAGATCCTGGACAACATCAAGCGGTCGTCGAAGACGGTGCGTTACGACCTGGCGCAGCAGGTCAAGGAAACGTTGCGCAAATGTCCGGATCTGCAGTTCTATCTGGACGATTCGCTCGACTATGCCGAAAATATCGACCGGCTTCTGGGCAGCCGATAACCGGCCTGCAGGGGTCGGCAATTAGCAATAGAAGAATTTGAGAACGTTTTTACCGGCAGTACTGGCGTGGCGCTATCTGCGTTCGCGCAAATCACATTCAGCAGTCGGGGCCATAGCGGCGGTGTCGGTAATCGGCATGGCGGTGGCCACGGCCGCAATTGTGTGCGTGCTGTCGGTGTTCAATGGTTTCCGGGGTGTGATCGCCGACCGGCTTGACACGATGTCGCCCGACGTTCTGGTGGAGCCGGTGCGAGGGAAAGTGTTCGGATCGACCGATGAACTGGTGCGCAAGGTGCGCGCCGTGCGCGAGGTTGCCTCCGTGTCGGCCACGCTGAGCGACAATGCCTTGCTGCTTTACAACGGACGCGAGATGCCGGTGTTGATGAAGGGTGTGGAGCCTGCGTCATATGCCCGCGTAATCGACATGAAAGGCCTGATTGATTCCCGCGATGGGAGGTATCTCAGGTCCGGAATGGATCAAGGACTGCCCGAGACCACACTGTCGATAGGTGTGGCCATGCAGCTCGGCGCATATCCGGGCGACGGTCTGATGATGTTCGCCCCGCGCCGCGAGGGCCGCGTGAATATGGCCAATCCGGTGGCGTCGTTCATCACCGATTCGCTGCTGGTATCGGGCGTCTACCGTACGCAGCAGAAGGATTATGACGAAGACCGGATTCTGGTCGATATGGCCACGGCCCGCAGGTTGCTGCAATATGACGACGAGGCTTCGGCCATAGAGATACGCGTGGCCGAAGGCGCGGATCCTGCACGTGTGGCCGCAGATATCGGCAAGCTGCTCGGACCGGAGTTTCGGGTCCGGGACAGACTGCGTCAGCAGGAGATGGATTTTCGTATGATCGAGATCGAGAAATGGATATCGTTCCTGTTGCTGGGATTCATATTGCTGATAGCCAGCTTTAACGTCATCTCCACACTATCGATGCTGGTGCTCGAAAAGGAGCATAATCTATCCACCCTCTCGGCCATGGGTATGTCGCGGCGCCGAATCGGCGGCATTTTTGCCTGGGAAAGCATGATTGTGGCGCTGATCGGCGGTCTTGCCGGGGTAGTGCTGGGCGTGGTGCTCTGCCTGTTGCAGCAGCATTTCGGGCTGATACGTGTGGGCGACGGAGTGTCGACGATCATCACGGCCTATCCCGTGCGGCTCGAAGCTATGGATCTGCTGGTCACGATGGTGCCCGTGCTGCTTATCGGAGCGGCGACGGCCATGATAACGGCGGCATTCGCGCGGAAACGCGTAAGCAATTTTTAGGTTTTTTTAGCAAAGTGTAAACCTCCGGGAATGGACGTTAAAGTGCCAATACGCCGTGAAAATGGTAAAAAATAGGTGGGAAATTGTCAAAATGTCGGTAAAATGTTGCGCGAATAGGTAAAAAGTGCTATTTTTGTGACATAATTACGACATAATGGATAAATTGGATAATTTAGACAAGCGCATACTGAACATAGTAATGTGCAATGCCCGAATGGCGTCAAAGGATATCGCCGAGAAGTGTGGAGTGTCGCGCGCCGCAATACATCAGCGTCTGCAGCGACTGATTGATATGAATGTCATCACCGGATCAGGATATATAGTGGACCAGCACAAGCTGGGGTACAACACGTGCACCTACGTGGGCGTGAAGCTGGAGAAGGGATCGTTGTATCGCGAGGCCGCGCGGCAGCTTGAAGAGATTCCGGAGGTAGTGGAATGCCATTTCACTACGGGCCCGTACACCATGCTGATCAAGGTTTACGCCTACGACAACCAACACCTGATGCAGCTGCTCAACGACCAGATACAGCGCATACCGGGCGTCACCGAGACCGAGACGCTGATATCGCTCGAGCAGAGCCTGAACCGTCAGATACAGATACCGATTGATTCGAATGCCGGTCCGACGTATATCGCGGACTGACATCTCCTGAATTATTTAAGGCCGGGGCCTCCAGCAGGCTCCGGCTGTTTTGGAATTTTTGGAACTTACCATGAAGAAGAAATACCTGTTTGCGATACTGGTCACGGCGTTTCTGGCGCTGCTGGCCGTAATGTTCTTTTTCCCCGACGACGTCGAGGGGCGTGTGCTCCAGCAGCACGACATAATGCAGGGCCTGGCTAACGGCCAGGAAGGAAAGGCCTACCATGAGGCCACGGGTAACACCACGCGCTGGACCAACTCGCTGTTCGGTGGAATGCCCAATTTCCAGATCTCTCCGTCGTATCCCGCCAATACCAGCCTCCAGTGGCTCACCAACGCTTTCATGCTCTGGCTCCCGGGGCCGGCAGGTCTCCTGTTCGGCATGATGTTCGGGTTCTTCATAATGTGCCTCTGCATGAAGATGAAGTGGTCGACGGCACTGTTGGGTGCATTGGCCTGGGGCTTCTCGACCTATTTCGTGATCCTGATCGGCGCCGGACATATATGGAAATATGTCACCCTGATGTTCGTGCCGCCTACAATCGGAGGTATCGCGCTATGTTACAGGCGTAAATACCTGGCGGGAACGGCGCTTACGGCGCTGTTCGCGGCCTTGCAGCTCAACAGCAACCATCCGCAGATGACGTATTACTTCGTATTTGTCATCGTGGCGATGATGCTGGCATGGCTCTGGACGGCCATCCGTGAGCATACGGTGCGTCAGTGGCTCCTGGCCACGGCCTGTGTAATCGGCGCCGGAGGTCTGGCGCTGGCAGCCAATTCCGCAAGCCTCTACAACTCCTACGAGTATGCCAAGCAGACAGTGCGCGGACGCGCCACGGACCTCACTCCGCCGCCGGGAACGGTGCAGACCGGAGGAATGGACCGCGAGGCAATCACGGCATGGAGCTATGGCATCGACGAGACATTCACATTGCTCATTCCCAATGTCAAGGGAGGAGCGACCATCCAGCCTGTAGGCGGCCAGAACCAGCTGAAATCGGTCGCCGAGACCGACAAGGCCAACGAGCTGAGCCTTGCTCCCGAGGAGCTGCAGTTCCTCAGCCAGTTCCCGCAATATTTCGGCGACCAGCCCATGACCAACGGTCCCGTGTATGTCGGCGCCCTGATACTGGTGCTGGCCGTGCTGGCGCTGTTCGTGGTGCAGACCCCCATGAAGTGGGCGCTCTTCATCGTTTCCGTACTGGCGATCATGCTCAGCTGGGGCCACAATATGCCCTGGCTCACCAACCTCTTCATCGACTGGATGCCGGGCTACAACAAGTTCCGCGCAGTGTCGAGCATTCTGGTCATCGTCGAGTTCACCGTGCCGTTGCTGGCGCTGATGTGCGTGCGCGAGATGATACGGAATCCCAAGCGGTTTACGGATAACCCTTGGGTCAGCTATACGGTGTTCGGCCTCGGCGCATTAATATGCCTGCTCGGAGCGTGCGTGCCGAGTATCTTCGGCGATCCGTTCAGCGCGATGGAAATCGAGCAGCTGCAACAGGCCGGTGCCTTCAGCAATCCTGCGTATTATAACGTGATGTCGGCCATCCGCGAGACGCGCTTGTCTCTGGTCCGCGCCGACGCCATCCGGTCGCTGATATTCATCTGCCTCGGCGCGCTGATTTGCTGGCTCTACCTTGCAGACAAGATCAAGAACGGCACGGTATTGACCTGCTCGCTTGCTGTAGTGGTGCTCCTGGACCTCTTCTCGGTCAACACCCGTTACGTGAACCACGACAACTTCACCACGCCTGTCGACGACGAGACGATGTTCGAGATGACC
>JAQXIE010000096.1 GCA_029007645.1 Bacteroidales bacterium | reverse complement strand
AAATTGCACCGTCCGGCCGCTTTTTGCGCATCTCAGCCAAGTCTCGTCGGTTACGGTGCCCGCACCGCGCCCTCCTTAACTTGCTGAGCTGCATCAAAAATCGTCCGCCCTGGCATTAATATTTTTTAAGGAACAGACCCTTATATAACGTGACGCGGGGCTCCGATAGTGCAACAATCAAGGCCGCCCGGCGTTTTTTCATTATGAATATGAAATTTTCAGGCCTGTTTGCCGTGGTGCTGACGGCGGTGGCGTCGATTTGCGCACCCTCGCTGCTCACATCCTGCATCAGCGACGCCATAACCACATCCCCATCGGATGTGCTGACTTTTTCGCGCGACACGGTTAGTTTCGACACGGTCTTCACCGATGTGGGCACCCCCACGGCGCGCCTGGTGGTGCATAACCGCGCCTCGAAAGGGATAAATATCTCGTCGATCAGCTTCAAGAATGAGAACACCTGCTTCCGGATGAATGTCGACGGGGTGAGCGGCAGCGATTTCCACGATGTCGAGATCCGGGCCAAGGACTCGATATATATGTTTGTGGAGTGTCTGTTGCCGGAGACCGAGGGAAACAAGCCTTATCTGATGGAGGACGCCATCGAGTTTGTGACCAACGGCGTGCGGCAGTCGGTACTGCTGGAGGCGTGGGGTCAGAATGTGACGCGGCTGCGCGGGGTTGTGCTTGACAGCGACATGCGGCTTACGGCCGAGCGGCCCTATGTCGTGTTCGATTCGCTGGTGGTGTCTCCGGGGCGCACGCTCAGCATCGATCCGGGCGTACAGCTGCTGTTTCACGACAAGGCCTACATGCATGTGCAGGGCACGTTGCTGGCCGAAGGTTCGGCCGACCGTAAGATCGACATGCGCGGCGACCGTATCGACAATGTCCTGCCCGATGTGTCGTACGACATAATGGCCGGCCAATGGAAAGGGATACGCATCGCCCCCGGATCGTTCGGCAACAGGATGGCTTACGTGGACATGCGCAGCACCGAGCATGGCCTGTTCCTGGACTCATGCAGCAACACGACGCAGACCAAACTGACCCTGTACAACAGCTGGCTGCATAACTCGCAGCGCCATGTGCTCTACGCTCCCTACAGCCGCGTGGAGGCAACGGGCTGCTGCTTCTCCGAAGCGGGCGGTTCCGTGGTCGCTCTCTATGGCGGAGAGTTCAGCTTCCTGCAGTGCACGTTTGCCAACAATTACCTGTTCACCGCCATCGACGGACCGCTTGTCGGCCTGTGGCACACCGGACCCGAGGACGCCGAAAATACGGACCTCCCCTTCATGAAGGCCGATTTCAACAATTGCATCCTGTACGGACTGCCATCGGACCTCTACGACGAATCGCTGGACGGATCTCAGGTGTTTTTCCGTTACTGTTCGTTCAAATCGAAAGGAGAAAACGACGACAATTTCCTGAACTGTCTGTGGGATACGGATCCGATGTTCCGCACGGTGCGCGAGGACTATTATTTCAACTACCGGCTCAAGGCGGATTCGCCTGTGCTGAGCGCGGGAGATCCGGCATTGCTGACCACGGCAGCCGACACAGATATGGATGGCGTGAGCCGAGTGGCCGGCGGCAATCCGTCGCTCGGAGCCTACCAATATGCCCCGGAGCCCTAAGATTAGGAAATTAACATAAAAAAATGTAATTTTGCAATCGTACAGATGACACGCAAAATACACCGCAT
Source organism: Bacteroidales bacterium (assembly GCA_029007645.1). Taxonomy (GTDB): domain Bacteria; phylum Bacteroidota; class Bacteroidia; order Bacteroidales; family Muribaculaceae; genus Lepagella. Next base: position 16,065 of record JAQXIE010000096.1, on the reverse strand, counting down.
ACGAATACATCACGAGGGAACGGCAGTGCTTGTGCCGCTGCTGATCGTGCTTGTGGCTCTGAATGTGCCGCTGTGGCTCTTCATGGTGCCCGGCCCGGTGCCGGTGGTGTTGTCGGTCATCTCCGTGGTGTGCTATCTGTTCGTATTCAACTTTTTCCGGTGTCCGCGGCGGCATTACAACGGCGAGCGCGAGAATATGGTCGTGAGTTCGGTCGACGGCAAGGTAGTGGCCGTGGAACGCGTCTATGAGCCGGAATATCTGAAAAGCGAGGCCATCATGGTGTCTGTGTTCATGAGTCCGCTCAATGTGCACGCCAACTGGTATCCGGTCGACGGCAAGGTGGAGTACGTGAAGCATCACAGCGGACGCTTCCTGTCGGCATGGCTTCCGAAAGCCAGCACGGAGAACGAACGGAGCACCGTGGGCATCGTAATGGACAACGGCCGGCGCATCACGGTGCGTCAGATAGCGGGCGCCATGGCCCGCCGCATAGTCACCTATGCCCACAAGGGCGAGGAGGCTTCGATCGACGATCACCTCGGTTTCATAAAATTCGGCTCCCGCGTCGACATTTATCTTCCTGTCGACGCCGAGGTATTGCTTAAAATAAACGACCTGACACGCGGAGGCCTCACCCCGCTGGCCAAAGTAAAACCGGCCGCCGGTTAAACGGAGTGGGCGCTCGCTCTGTTGTATAATAACAAGGCCCATCCGGTCAGAACCATTTCACAAAGAAATCATGAATGCAATTGTCAAAAACATACCTAACGGCATCACATGCCTGAATCTTGCATCGGGCGTAATGGCCATACTTGCGGCCACACATGGCTCGTCGCCGATGTGGGGGCTGACGGGCTTCGCGTGGTGCTGGATATTCATAGGCATTGCTGCCGTGGCCGATTTTCTCGACGGGTTCGCCGCCCGTCTGCTGCATGCCTATTCCAACCTGGGAAAGGAACTCGACTCGCTGTGCGATCTGGTAAGCTTCGGCGTCGCCCCGGCCGTGATGATGTTCTTCGCGATGTCGGAATACGGCGCGCAGGAATGGTCGCGCTGGCTGGTGTTCCTGATTCCTGTGTGCGGCGCCCTGCGTCTGGCGCGGTTCAATATCGACGACCGGCAGACCACATCGTTCATCGGCCTTCCAATACCCGCCAACGCCATCTTCTGGATCGGTTATAGCGCGCTGCTCCCGCAGTATGTCGGATTCATGATGCAGTGGTATTTCTTCACGGCCGTCGTGCTGCTGGAGTCCTGGCTCATGGTCTCGCCGATGAGATTTTTTTCGCTCAAGTTCAAAACGTGGGGATGGCAGGGCAATCAGTGGCGTTGGCTGATGATTGTCAGCGCAGTAGTACTGATTTTCTGCATGGGAGTTCCCGGCTTGCTGTGGACCATGGTGGTCTACATCCTGTACTCCCTGATTGACGCCCGCAAAGGCTGACAGGCATGGGAACGCTTCTGATAATACTGCTGGTACTGTGGCTGTTGTGGCCCTACATAATGAAGTGGGTCCAACGGCTTATGGCGCGTCGTGCCGAAGATATCCTGCGTCGCATGACGGGTCAGCCCACACGCCGTGAGGAGAAGCGGCGGCGCAAGCAGGCCGACAGGAACCGTGCGGCCCGGCCGGAGTCACCGCGAGCTCCGGAACCACACCCGGCCCGGATGATGCGCGAGGTGGCCGAGGACGTTCAGTTCACCGAGGAGTTGGATTACTCCGAGAGCCGTCTCGATTTCGAGGAGGAGACTCCCCGGGGAAGGCGTGTGTACCATGAGCGGCAGGTGGAGGACGCGCAGTACACGGAAATCCGCAAGGAGAGCAAATAAGATGAAAACATTATATGTAAGCGATCTCGACGGGACGTTGCTACAGCCGGATGCCCGGTTGTCGGACCGCACCGTGGAGTTGCTGAACGGAGCGATCTCGGACGGGGCGCTGTTCACGGTTGCTACGGCACGCACGCCGGCGACCGTCGCGCCCATCATGTCGCGGGTGTCGATGAATCTTCCGGCCATCGTCATGACCGGGGCCGCGCTGTGGCACGGCGATACGGGACACTATTCGCGGCTGCGGCTGTTAGATCCGGAGGCTGCGCGCCGGCTGTTGGATGTCTACGAAGGCAACGGAACGCCGTCGTTCGTCTATTTTCTCAAGGACGACGTAATCACCATCCGCCACACGGGCGAGCTGTCGGCGTTGCAGACGGAATTTATGGACGAGCGCAGCAACACGCCGTTCAAACGAGTGGAAGTCGCGCCCGACGGATCGTCGCATATGCCGGCGCGGCTGGAGGATGTGATTCTGTTCTACAGCATGCTGCCCAACGACATCGGCGAGCGCACTTACGCCCTGACGCGGGATATCCCGGGCGTGCGGGCGCAGTATTACCATGACATCTACGGTGAGCAGACGGCCATACTGGAGGCCTTCTCGAGCGAGGCGACCAAGGCTAAGGCGATGCGGGCACTGGCCGCCAGTCTGGGAGCTGACCGGATCGTGGCCTTCGGCGACAATATCAACGACCTGCCCATGATGCGGGAGGCCGATCTGGCTGTGGCAGTCGACAATGCGCGTCCCGAGGTCAAGGAAGCCGCCGATATCGTGATCGGACCCAACACCGCCGATTCGGTGGCCAAATTCATTGCTGAAGGTGGAGCGTAGAATCAGCAAATTCCTGGTGGTCGCCGTTTCCGTGGCCGCCGTGATCGGTTTCCTGCTGATTTCAAACAGTCTGGTCAAGGAACTGGCCCAGCAGGAGCGTGAACGCATGAGCATCTGGGCCAAGGCCACGCAGCGTCTGGCCAACGCCGGTCCCGACGGCGATTTCGAGTTCCTGCTCGACATTATTTCCGCCAACAATTCCATTCCGGTGATGGTCACCGATGCCGAGGGCAATATCTCGGAGTTCCGCAATTTCAGGCTTCCCGAAAAACAGAATCATGAGGTCAGCGTCTACTCTGACCTCACGCCCCGAAACAGGGACTATCTCGAAAAGCAGCTGCACAAGGCCCTGAACGGGGCAACGCTCAGCCAGATGGCCGCACGGAGCGACCACTTTATCGAGGTAGAGCTTGCTCCCGGCGTCAGCCAGTATATATACTATCAGGATTCACGCCTGCTGCGCAGTCTGAGCCTGTACCCGTATATCCAGATGTCGGTGACAATAATTCTGGCCGTCATCCTGTACATGGCGGTGGTCTATACGAAGCGGGCCGAGCAGAACCGCCTGTGGGTAGGACTATCGAAGGAAACGGCCCATCAGTTGGGCACCCCCATATCATCGCTGATGGCCTGGACCGAGTATCTCGCCGCCGAGGGCGTCGACCCCTCGATAACGGGCGAAATCGACAAGGATGTCAGGCGTCTGTCAACGATCGCCGACCGGTTCTCAAAAATCGGGTCGCTTCCCGAGATGCAACTCGAATACATCAACGAGGTGGTGGGCAATTCGCTGGAGTACATGAACAAACGCGTGTCGGGACGCGTCAGGATCACTTTGCACCTGGCGGACGACGACCATGGCGTCAACCTGTCGAGGCCGTTGATCGAATGGGTCTTGGAGAATCTCACCAAGAACGCCGTCGACGCCATGCAGGGCGAGGGTTGTATCGACATTACTACCGGCTCGGACCGGGGCGTGGTCTGGATCGAGGTCGCCGACACCGGCAAAGGTATAGCACGCAAGAATTTCAGGAGGGTATTCAATCCCGGCTATACCACAAAGAAACGGGGTTGGGGTCTGGGACTGACATTGGTGAAAAGAATTATCGAAGAATACCACCGCGGACGGATATATGTGAAGAGTTCCGAACCCGGGGTTGGCACCGTTTTTAGGATAGAATTACCGGTTGCTGGGGCTAAAAGGCTACCATTATCACAAAAATTTAAAAAATAACTTACATTTTGTTTGCAAATTAAAAAGATTGTATTAATTTTGTCAGCGAAATCATAAAACACTTCGACAAAAGATAAGCAATTGGATTTGTGATATGGTAATATAAGTTGCAGAAATGCGTCTGCCCGTAAGGGCGGGTTGCAAAAAATGATTCTTTATTTAGTCATTCAGCAAATGAAGAAATTTTAGTTATCCTAATTTTAAAATCTTAATGGAGGCCGGTCGTTGAGACTCGCCTCCTAATATTTTTTATACGGCAGCGTTTTTTAATTAGAACGTCTTGCGAAATATATAGAAGCTATGATACAGAAATTGGAGAATGATCTGCTGATTGTCGAGGCGTCGTCGTGGGGAGCCGAACTGCAGAGCATACGCGACAAGCGTACGGGCCACGAATATCTGTGGCAGGGTAATCCGGCGTTCTGGAAACGCCGTTCGCCGGTGTTGTTTCCGATAGTCGGTTCGGTGTGGGACGGCAAGTTCCATATGGACGGCAAAGAGTTCGACATGGGTCAGCACGGATTTGCCCGCGACATGGAATTCACGCCCGTCGAGGGAACTCCCGACGACGAGATATGGTTCCGTCTGGAATGGACCGCGGAGACATTGGAGCGCTATCCGCGCAAGTTCCGGCTGGAGATCGGTTATAAGCTGTACGAGATCCGGCTCTCGGTGATGTGGCGTGTATACAATGAGGATGACCGCGATATGGCATTCCAGATCGGGGCCCATCCGGCGTTCAATCTGCCCGGATTCAATGCGGCCGATCTGGTTCACGGATATTTTGCATTCGACACGACCGAGCTCAAGTCGGAAGTAATCGCCGGCAAGGGATGTATAGGCAAGGTGCTGAAGGATATTACGATAGACGGGGATCTGCTGCCCATCGAGCCCGATACATTCCGCAACGATGCGTTGATTTTGGGCGGAGGCAAGGTGCACCGCGTGTCGCTGCTCGACAAGGAGCGTCATCCCTATCTGACGTTGCTGTTCCCCGCACCCTATGTGGGTCTGTGGGCGCCCAAGCCCGACGCGCCGTTCGTTTGCATAGAGCCCTGGTGGGGTCGCGCCGACGATTACGGATTTACCGGCGACTTCAGCCGGAAAGTGGCCGTGAATACCCTTGAACCCGGCAAACGCGCCGATTTCGAGTACATGATCCTGATCGACAATATCTGAGACGGGCCGCTCACCGGCTGATATTGGGCCGGTGATTGAGACGTTTCCATTCTTTTTCGCCCCGGTGCAGCGCCTCCTGTGCCGGGGCGTCCATGTAGGTGTCGCAGAACTGTTCCCAGACGTATTCCACGCCCTGCTCGCCGGGATGCACCAGGTCGGGGGCGTAGTAGCGGTAATCGCGCAGATCGTCGACAAGCATCTCGTAAGCCGGGAAATAATCGACGAAATCCAGGTTGTCGCAGAGCGAGTCGACGGCCAAAAGCAGCGTGGCCTTGGAAAGCTGATTGCCGTGGAGAGTGTCTTTGACGTGCCGCACAGGGCTGACAGTCAGCACGACGTGAACGCGGGGGTAACGTTCGCGCAGCCGGGACAGCAGTTCGGACCAGACCGCGGCGACGACATCAGGATCGAGTCGGTCGCGACGGAACATATGCGCGGGCATCTTATGACAATTGGCCACCACGCCTATGGCCGGAGTGCTGTAATACCACGCTGTGCCGAAGGTCACGAACAGCGGCGCGCCGGCACTGAGCATCTGCTGAACGGTATTGCGGATCTGCAGAAATCCGTCGATCATTTCCTGCTCGCTGGCGCCGGCCAGTTTTGAGTCGAAATACCATGACAGCCATATGCCGTCGCGTCGGAACAGCGAGGCGCGAAACCGCTCCAGAGCCCGATCGGGAGTATCGAGCGCCGTGAGCTCCAGAGCAAGGCGGATCGACTCCGGATTGTAGAGAGTCCCGGCCGGACGTTCGGCCGGCCACATGCATCCGCGCAGCTTCTCCACAATATGCCCGGCAAAGCATGATCCCGTGAAAAGCAGCGGAGTTCCCGCCTCGATATGCCATCCGGGATTTACCCGCTCAACCTCTGTCCTGAATTTCATAGCCGATTCTTTTTTCTGCAAAGTTAACCTTTTTTCCGACATAGACGGTTTGTTAGAATTATTAAGATATCAAGGCACGGAACTGACGGCAAAAGCGAAGCTTGGAAATATAAAGATATCAAGGCACGGAACTGAACGGCAAAAGCGAAGCTTTTAGCCGACACTGAACTTACAGATTTACACAGAATTAACTATATGACAGCTGTTTGCAATAATTTTGCCGTTGCCACAGATCCTGCTGACGCAGGTGAGGTGGAACTTGCTCAGAATGCTGCCGTACTGGTTATGTCGCCGTCAAATAAGGCTCCGTGGCAGTTATCGTATAATACGGATTATTCCTTTGTTTCTATCCGACATGCCTTTCCATGCACAGGCAGTGAAGTCTGAAGCCGAAAAATTTATAAGATAACCCAGCCTGAAATGAGACAGATGCAGATACGTGTTGAGCTGCTTGAACTCTACCCCGGATAGGGATATAAGCGATTTGAGTTCAATAACCACTTTATCATCTATTACAAGATCCATGACATACGCATCCTTAATCTCGACACCCTTATAAAGTGCCGGGAGCACTTTTTGCTGTTCAACCTTATGACCACGCTCACGAAGCTCATAAGCCAAAGCATTATCATAAAAGGATTCAAGAAGATGCCTTCCACATGTTTTCCTTACTTCGAATGATGCTCCAATAATGTCAGAGCCTATTCTGTTAAGATCTTCCATATTATCCATAATATCAATACATTGATTACTCCGATTGCAAATTTACAATTTAAATTATACTAATCAAAACCTCAATGGGCACCCGTACAGAAGCATTCCGCGTTTATTCCGTTACCTGCGTCAGCAGGATCTGTGGCAACGGCAAAATATATAGCTTGTTATATAGCTAATTCTGTGTAAATCTGTAAGTTCAGTGTCGGCTAAAGCGTAGCTTTTGCCGCCAGTTCCGTGCCTTGATATCTTTAAAATTTCAACATGTCTTATAGTGTTGCCCGCTATAAAATAGCATTATTTTTAATATGGCTCGGCTATCTTAAATGAAAGAGCCGTGGACATAGACGTCAAGCATGGTTCGGGATGCGGCCGGACCGCAATATCCTGACCCTTCCGACGTTATAGAAAAGGGCAATAACAAGCTTACTTCAGAACCGACATTTTGCAGTAAATCATGATGTTTTCAATAATGCGTAATAGGATTGCAGCAATTGCGCTTGCACTAATTTCTGCAATCTCCATTCAGTCTGTCAATGCCGCCACGATGGCATCCGACAATTCCAGATGGACTAAATATACATCGTTCGACAGTCAGCCATACCGTATTATCGACGGTGAGCGATACACCTATTTTCTTGTGCATCAGACATATTTCAATCCGAGTATTCTGAAGGACTGGACAGGTACGGGCTATGTCAGCTCCTCGCAGGGCGGATTGCTTTACTACGACAAGCAGAATCCGGCCTCGGGCATACGGGCTCTTCATGACCGCGTGTCGCTGAACGGCAGCGACGTCCGCTTCGCTTCATATAACCCGGCGGGCCGTTACCTGCTCATCATCTATGCCGACGGCGGCATAGAACTGCTGTATGACAACGGTACGCAGCGTTACTACGACGACCTGTGCAATCCGACCCTCCCCTTCTCGGCATTGTCATCGCACGTCAGCTTTCCGCTCGACAGCCATGACGCATGGATTGCCACCGAACAGGGTTACATACATATCGACGGCCTCAAGAATACGCTGGAGTATGTCAATCTGGGCCAGCGCCTCAAGGGCATCTGCCCCGTGGGCAACCGTCTTGTAGCCATTGTAGAGACCGTCACTACCGATAAAAACGGAGCCGTGACGGCAACGGCCCGCTCCATTTACGATGCTCCTATGGATGGCGCCCCTAAGACGTTCGCTGATTTCAAGATGACGGCAATTTCAGGTCTAAACAATATGGAGGCCATCCTGCCCATGTCGGCCGATGCACTGCTGACCATGAGCGGCAACAACGTGCTGCTGGTGAAACGCAATGCCGCGGGCGTCTATTCCCGCAGTACGCTTTTCGCCGATAACACCCTGTCGAACCAGCTGCATCTCGCGACCAACGACCCCGGAACCCCCACCCGGCAGAACAAGCATGCCTATCTCTGGTCGGTGTTCGAGAACAACCTGATACCCACGGCATCGGGCTATCTGATATTTTCCAAAACACATGCCTATTGCATCAACAAGGGTCTTGACGGCAACGGCAACGCCGGCTTCGTGAAGAAGAAATTCGCCACGGACTATCCGGCATGGACATCCACTACGGATTTCACCAATTTCTGGTTCTACGAGTACCGCAAGGGCTTCTACCGCAGCACGGTCAGCGGCGAAGGTGATGCTGCCGTGTGGACAGCGTCAACGCCGATGTCCTATAACGGACCGACCGGTTTCGAGTTAGCCAAACTGCATTACAGTTCCAAGTATGGCATGCTGGTGCGCAACAATACCTTAACAGCGTGGAAGGGACTTCCCGGTTTTTCCAATACCCAGCCTATGCTTCTCAGCGGACTGCGCAACGGCGTATGGACCAATTATTCCCCTGTATATGGCACGCCCGACTGTGTTCAGGACAACGAAAGCTGGAAAACGGCAGTCGAGAACGCCGCGCTCACGGCCACTGCTTACCCGTTGAGTGATCCTATCGACGCTTGCTTTGACACCAACTTCCCCGATTATATGTTCCTCGGTTCGGCATGGCAGGGAGTGAACGCGGTGAAACTGAACAATGTCAACGGACAGGTGATGCGGTTTGTCGCCGAAAACCATTCCGCCTTTCAGGAGCTGCCGGGACTTAAGAGGGTTTTCCCGAGAGCGGGATGGGGTTCATTGGCTATATCACGGCCTATGGGCGTCGACAACAAAGGCACGCTGTGGGTAAATTATGACGATTATACGGGCTATGCGGGCAAAGGCTACGCGATATTCCTGTATTACTGGACACTCGATGCCCGCAAGAAAGCCATGGAGACCCAGGATGTGGCCAACGGTGGCGAATGGGGATCGTTCTATATTCCCACGCCGTTCGAGATGTCGTCGGAAACCAACTATCCGGTAGTTCTGAAGCATCCTTCGAACAACGACAGACTCGCGATAGCATTCCGGGCAGAGGGAGAAGGCATTCCGGCGTTCGGGCCGATTGTCCTGATTGATACCAAAGGAACGCCCGGCGACACGAGCGACGACAAGGTGGACTTCATCTATTCAGTTCAGCTGCCCGGAGGCAATATAATAAATCTATTCTCATACGCAATGGGACTGATGGAGGATCCTCTGACAGGCAATCTGATATATTCGTGCACCCGGGAGACACTGATAATAGATATCAGCAAGCCCGTGGTCAACAATGTGGCCCAGGGAGATTATTTCGCGCCCAAAACAGCGGACGGCAGCGGACTGCGTCCGACGGCCGGTGGAGGCTGCACGGCTGTGACAGTCGACGAGTACAACAGAATCTGGTATTCGCCCAATATGGGTGGCGTGGCATACACCACCCCCGACCGTAGCCGCGTCGAAGCTCATTACACCACCGACAACTCGCCGCTGCCATCAAACGCGATTTACGACCTGTGCTGGAACCCCGAGACGAAGGAGATGATGATGACCACCCAGCATGGCCTGGTATCCGTCAAGGCTCCCGCGTCGGCGACATCCGCATCGGCATCGGCTCCCTTCCTCAGTCCGGCGGCAGTCACGCCGGGAAGTGCTTCGTTCGTAACGCTGCACAATGCGCCGTCGCGCGCCGGTATCGACGTTTACGACGCCGAGGGCCGCAAGGTGAAGGGCCTCACACGCAACGACGGCATGTTTGTCTGGGACACTTGCGATGAGCAGGGACGCCTCGTCCCCACAGGCGTATATACCTTCAGAGACTATTCCGGCGAAATGAAACCGATTTCGGTCAATATCCTTCGCTAAATTGCCGATTTTCCGCTGATTTCGAATCTCGGATTGGATATGTGACGGAAATTAAGTAATTTTGTATCCATGTGCGCAATTTTTGAACCGGATTTTTATTTTACCGTATGCACCGTGATGATCGCTCTGGCAGTGATAGTGTTCATTGCCTTGCAGCGGCTTACGGCAGGCTACGGTGTGATGTATACTTCGAAATGGGGTCCGTCGGTTAGCAACCGCCTGGGCTGGATGCTGATGGAGATGCCGGTGTTCGTGGTGATGCTGCTGCTGTGGGTTCTGAGCCCGCGAGCCGGGCATCCCGCTCTGATTGTGATGGCCACGCTGTTTGAAATCCACTATTTCCAGCGGTCGTTTATTTTTCCGTTTTTAATCCGCGGACGCGGACGTATGCCCTGGGCCATCATCCTGATGGGCCTGATTTTCAATGTGGTAAATGCTTATATGATCGGTGGATGGCTCTTCTGGGTCAGTCCGGCCGATGCATATCCGGTGAGCTGGCTCTACAGCCCGCTCTTCATACTCGGAACGATTATATTCCTGCTCGGCATGGCCATCAATATCCAGTCGGACCGGATAATCCGGAATCTGCGTAAGCCTGGCGACACGGGACATTACATACCGCGCGGCGGCATGTTCCGTTACGTTACGTCGGCCAACTACTTCGGCGAACTGCTGGAATGGACGGGATATGCCATACTGACATGGTCGCTCGGGGGACTGGTGTTCGCGATCTGGACGTTCGCTAACCTTGCGCCCCGCGCGCGCACGCTGCATAAGCGCTACATCGCCGAGTTCGGGCATACGTATTCCGAGCTGCGCCGGCGTTACATCATACCTTTCATATATTGAAAATCTGAGAGACATGAAACTTTTTACCCCTGGTAAGATCGGTCCTGTAGAACTTCGTAACCGCACGATACGTTCGGCGGCTTTCGAGGGGATGGGTCGTGACAACGGTCCGACGGAGATGCTCCGCGATTATCACTTGTCGGTGGCCCGCGGAGGCGTGGGAATGACGACCCTGGCCTATGCCGGAATATGCCGCTCGGCGCTGTCGTTCAAGACGCAGCTTTGGCTGCGCCCCGAGATTGTGCCTGATTTGCGCGAGATTACTGACGGTATACATGAGGCCGGTGCCAAGGCCTCAATCCAGATAGGCCATTGCGGTAATATGACGCACCGCTCCACGGCCGGAGGCACTCCTGTGGGCGCTTCGACAGGTTTCAATCTCTACAGCCCGACATTTGTCCGCGGTCTCCGCGAGGATGAACTCCGCACGCTCGCCCGCCAGTTCGGCGAGGCCGTCGATACGGCCCGCGACGCCGGGTTTGACTGCGTGGAAGTCCATGCCGGCCACGGATACCTGATATCGCAGTTCCTGTCGCCCTATACCAACCGGCGGCGTGACGGTTTCGGAGGCTCGCTCCAAAACCGCATGCGATTCATGAACATGTGCCTCGAGGAGGTGATGAAACATGCAGGCTCCGATATGGGCGTGCTTGTCAAGACAAACATGCGCGACGGTTTCAAGGGTGGTCTCGAAATCGATGACTGTCTTACGGTGGCTCACGAAATAGAGCGCGCCGGCGTGCATGCCATGGTACTTTCCGGCGGATTCGTCAGCAAGGCGCCGATGTATGTGATGCGCGGCCGGATGCCCATTTATTCCATGACGCACTACATGGAGCAGTGGTGGCTGAAATACGGCGTGCGCATGGTGGGACGCTTCATGATCCCCACCGTTCCGTTCAAGGAGCTTTATTTCCTGGAGGATGCCAAGCGCTTCCGCGCCGAGTTGAAACTGCCCCTGGTTTACGTGGGTGGCGTTGTGGACCGCAAGGGTGCCGACCATGTGCTCGACGACGAGAATTTTGATTTCATACAGATGGGCCGCGCGTTGCTCAATGAGCCTGATTTCGTGAACCGTATGAAGGAGGAGGAAGGCAATCACCGATGCACGTGCGAGCACGTCAACTACTGCATAGCCCGGATGTACAGCCGCGAGATGGCTTGCCATCAGCACTGCAACGACCTGACTCCGCGCATACGTAAGGAAATAGAGAAAATCAAGGCCTCCGATGCAAAGCGGAAACAGTAAGATGAAACGCGATCTTGGCGGCCGCCTGGCCGTGGTGACGGGTGCCGACAGCGGTATCGGACTATGCTTCTGCCGCGAACTGGCTGCACGTGGCGCCGATCTGGTGATGGTATCGAACCGCGACGGCATTCTGCAGGAGACTGCTGCCAACATCGCCGGCGAGTTCTACGTAAAGACCCATCCTTTCTTCTGCGATCTTTCTGACCCGCTGGCGCATGACAAGATCATCGACTGGCTTGACTTAAGCGGGCTGAATCCCGACATGCTGATAAACAATGCGGGCATCTTCGCTTTCGACATGCTCACCTCCATTCCGGAGGGAAAGATCAACTGCTTTCTGGACCTGCACTGCCGCGCCGTGACGCTGCTGAGCCGCTCGTTTGCCGCCCGCTTCGCCGAGCGTGGAGGCGGCAGAATACTGAACATGTCATCCATGTCCTGCTGGACTCCGATGCCCGGTATCGCCATGTATGCCGCCACCAAGGCATATATACGCGTATTCTCGCGTGCCCTTCATTACGAGATGCGCGACAGCGGCGTCTCCGTCACTGTGGCCTGTCCCGGCGGAATCGCCACCGACCTGTTCGGTCTGCCCGAAAACCTTAAGAAACTCGCCGTGCGTATCGGCGCTATACAGACGCCCGAAAAATTCGTACACAAGGCCCTGAACCATACACTGCGCGGCAAACGCCAGTACATCAACGGTTTGCTGAACCGTATCGGAATCGTGGCCGTCGGTATCGCTCCGACTTCCGTCCGCATGCTCGTCAAGCATAAGATGCTGGACCGCGGAATCCACCGCTGATTTCCCGACTACCTGCCTCAAAAGGTTTAATCGCCGGTCCGTTTTTTAGACTTTTTTAAATTCCGGGCATTCCTGAGGTTAAATCGATGTTAAAAAAGCGCCGACTGATAAACTATTGGCTGTTGTCATAATCAAAAGATCAGATAAAACGAAAAATTAAAGTTGTTTAAACTAATTTTTATGGTAAGATTTATTAAGATTTTGAGGCAGATTTGGTCGGCTGAACCCCGAAGGGCTCGGGGAGCGTAGGCGACCCAACAGGGAGCAACCTCACGGTTGGTCCCGATGAACCCCGAAGGGCTCGCGGCTTCAAAAGATCTACCCATGCCGCAACACGGCCGAAGATGCCCAAAAGATTAATGAAGATTACCATAAAGTTTACACAATTTCAATTTTTTAGTTTACGTAAATTAGTTTAAACAACTTCAATACCTAAGATTATGAAGAAAATATTGATGGGACTTACCCTCGCGGCTTTATCGTTAGCACCGATGACTGCTATGGCGCAGGACGCCGCTACAGCCGAAAACAACCGGGTAAAAGCAAATAAGGAATACTGCATAAAAGGCGACAAGGGCTGCAAGCGCGCCATAAAGATGCAGAAGCTGAGGGCCAAGTGCCTGCGGGTAGACAGTATCCGCCGTTGCCGGCAGTTCGAGGGAATGACCCTCACCGAGAGCCAGAAGAGCAAGCTGCAGGATCTCGACAAGCAACGTCAGGCTGCTCGCGACAAGAAGATGGCCGAGCGTTGTCAGCAGAAGGAGGCCAGGAAGGCCGAACGCAAGGCAGAGTGCCAGCGCCGCGACTCCTCGATCTGCGCCGAGCGTCGTGCCGAGCAGAAAGAATACCTCAAGAACGTGAAGGAGATCGTCGGTCCCGACAACTATGTGATATTCCTCGAGAATAATTACATGCATGGCGACCGCAAACCTGATTATGACCAGAGGCGCAGCTGTCGCAAGATAGACGGCAATTTCAAGGCCTGCAACGACAAGAACAAAAAGGCCAAATTCGAAAAGAAAGGTGATTGCAAGGGCAAGAAAGGTGATTGCAAGTACAAGAAAGGTGACCGCAAAGGCAAGAAAGGTAACGACAGACCTCGTACCGACAAGGCCAATGCATGAACCTGGCAAATCTCTGATATCGCAAAAAAATACCGACGGATCAGTCCGCCGGTATTTTTTTGCGATAATTTTGTATCTTTGTGTTTTAATCGGTACAACAAACGAAGTTGTTTATAAGCCTTTACACAAAACAACAATAAATAGATGAAGGGAATCTACACACTGTTAATTGCGGGGATGGCGGCAGGGCTGGCTATGCCCGCTGCGGCGCAGGAAGCGCGGACAATGCGGATGTACGACGAAGTGGTATTCTACGACGGCTACAACGATAATGTGATGGACGCCGACCTCAATGACGGCATTTTGCGTCACCGCAACAATCTCTACGCGGTCAGGATGACCGACGAGCAGCTCAACTGGTTTGGCGACGACCTGGTGATGGATATCGTGATTGGCGCTCTCTGCGACAATTATGACCGCATCGGCAATGTCAATTTGGCATTAGTGCCCAAGGGCGCAGAGACTTACGACTGGCAGACCACGACACGCGTGGAGCTGGCTCGTTTCATCACCCCCTTTATGAACAAGAACAAGCAGCCCGACGAAGTGCCCTATCGTTACGAAATCGATGCGGCATCGCTGATATTCCGCGACAAGGCGCTGCGCGACAAGTATGACTTCTGGCTGGAGTTCGAGCTGTTCGGCATCCCCTACGCCGCCAATACGCAGATAGCCGGTTGCGCCGACCGCAACGACGTGTTCGACGGCACGCTGACATTCACCTCGGTTTCGGATCCGCAGCCTCTTACCGACAAGCACGTGTTCGTGCCCATCGTGATCAAGCGGCCCGAATATATGGGGCATAATCTCAACAACTATTCCGAGCAGGGCACCGACGAAATTGGCCGTTGCATCAAGACCTGGAGCTTCGAAGTTCCCGAGGACTGCGCTGATGCCCGCATCACGCTGATCACCTCGAATCATGGCGCCAATGCCGGCGGCGAGGAATATGTGCGCCGTTGGCATTATGTGAGAGTCGACGGCACCGAGGTGCTCAGTTACCTGCCCGGCGGCAAGAGCTGCGAGCCTTACCGTGTCTACAATACCCAGGGCAACGGCATCTACAGCACATCGCGCGACGACTCCTTCTGGAAACGGCACAGCAACTGGTGTCCCGGTGACGCGATACCCATCCGCGAGATCAATCTCGGAGCGCTTTCCAAGGGGAAGCATACCATGACCATCGAGGTTCCCAAGGCGGAGTTTGTCGACCAGCAGGGCGATTTCCCCGTTTCGGCCTATCTGCAGGGCATGACCGAGGGACAACTGCCTGCGGGCCTCTATACGCCCGAGATGCTCGAGCCGGAAACCAAGGTGACGATGCAGGGTGATATGCTGACATGGCAGGCCGACCGCGCAGTAGCCGAAGTTTACCTTTACGATGCCGAAGGACGCTATCTCGGAGCCATTGACGGCAATCAGGGCAGCTTCAACATGCAGGGTTACGCCCCCGGCGTCTACATGATCGCCCTCCGCTGCACCGACGGCTCCTCCGCCATCCGCAAAGTCCTCAAAAACTGATCTGAGAAACAATCCCGTAATCGCCGACTGAACCTGTGCAAAAAAATGCACAGGTTCAGTCGGTGTCAAAATATTTTGGCTTGCAATTTATAACGAATAGCCCAGACAGTCGGAAATAGTGAATAGGAGAAAAAGTAAAATGAATCCAATCAAAAATTTCAGGCCATCGGACTTTCTCCTATTTTCTACTTTTTTATCGATGAATTGACTGATTGGAATCATTAAGGTCCATGCAATCAGATTGCAAACAATGATTATAATCAAGCTCGTTTTCATATTCTTTTTTCCTTGAGTTTTCTTGGATTAACAGAGACCGGCGATTATTAGAATAACCCGGTTCATATTTCTTTGTCATCATGGGGAGCAGCGGTAATAGCGTGTGTCTCCTTCCAGAGGTTTCAGCCACAAATATACAGATTTTTCCCGAAACAGCAGTATTATTCCCTGTCAACATGTTTTCCGTATTATTACTGTCCGCTAAACCATAAAATAGTGAGTCCAACATCCTGAACGGCAGAAGTTGGGCTTACTTTTTGTATAGGACAAGCCCCCTCAGTAGTTTTCAAGGACTTCGGGAGGCGATTCCGATGCTTCGGCAAGCAT
>JAQXIE010000095.1 GCA_029007645.1 Bacteroidales bacterium | reverse complement strand
TGTGACCATTTTTACAACGTTCCGACTATTGTCGGAGGCAATAACAGCCCTCCACGCGATGTCTTATGCAAAATATCGCCAGTCGTTGGCTTTTGCGAGCGCAAGGGCACAAAGCCCTGGAACAGTCGTCAATCAGGAAGTTTGCCAATGCTTCTTTTTAAGGGCTGACTATATACATTCGACCTTGCATCACTATAAATAATAACAATATGAAAACAAATCGAAAACAAAACTCGATTGCGACCTTCATTGAAAGTCTTCCAATGGAGGCCGGCATGGGCAACTGTGAGTCAGTCCTTCTCTCAACGAACATGGAGTTCATGGGTGGAAATGGGGGCAATTGCATCAACGAACTGTATAAGAAGTGCCACAATGCTACCAACGGCGGCGACTGCCTGAACTACAACAGTGCATGTGATAAATCAAGGAATCGTGGCAGTTGTATGACGACAACAAAAGAAAGACCCCAAAAACCCGAAACTTTGTCAGGCTTGGGCTAATATATTGCGTAGCATCCTATTAGGAAATGCCCAGGATATTCATGTCCCTTAATGTCGCAGGGGATCAGAATCCTGATACCCCTGCGATTAAAGCTTTTGCATATGAAAGTTAGTATCTATACATCAATATTACATATAAGCAATAGGCATACGCTGCTATTTAATGCCTTTACACAAAAGTTCGTCATAGTCCGTAATAAAGTAATTGACTTGTCGAATAATAACATCTTGTCATTATCTGCAGAGTTCCCGGATCTATACCAACAATTGACAGATGCAGAAATTATAGTGGATGAGTCATTGGATGAGGTTCTTCGTCTCCGCAAATTGATTGAAGACTCGGATAATAATGCAAGTGAATATATACTTCACATCAATCCCACCTTGGATTGTAATTTTAATTGCTGGTATTGCTATGAGAATCATATACCCCATTCCCGTATGGATACAAAAGTGTTGAACGGCACCCTTCGGTATATCGACTCTGTTCTCCAAAATCCTGAAATTAAAACTTTTGAATTAGGATTCTTCGGCGGAGAGCCTTTATTTCATTTCAATCGGATTGCGAAAACAGTAATATCCCATGTTGCTGATATATGTACGAAGAATCAAGTGTATTTGCATGTGCATTTTACGTCTAATGGGGCGTTATTGACCGATGAAATTATTGCGTTCCTCTCTCAATTTAATTGTGGTTTTCAGATTACGTTAGACGGAGGGAAAGATGAGCATGACAGAACCCGTTATAATAAATCAGGTAATGGAAGTTATGACATTATTGTAAATAATATCATCAAGCTATCCTTGGCAAAGATTGATACAATTGTCAGAGTAAATTACACGAGTACAAATATCGATAGTGTATGGTCTATTCTTGACTCGTTCAGCGACATCCCTTCCATTAATAGAAAATATATTAAGTTCGATTTTCAACGTGTATGGCAGGATCGGAGCTATTCGAATGACGAAACGGAACATAAAATAAGGGATATCCGTCAAAAATTTCAGCGTGCAGGATACATAGTATTGGCGAATTATATTCCCCATGATGTAACCGATTCCTGCTATGGTGATAAGATTAACCATATTCTGATTAATTATAATGGAGATGTTTTTGGCTGCACGGCGAGAGATTTCACTATTGAGAACCGTATTGGACAACTTGATTCAAAAGGTGTCATACATTTCAATAATGAACTCGTCGACAAACGGAATAATTTAAAACTTTCCAAATCCGTATGCCAAAATTGTCGGATTGCACCTCTATGTGGAGGAGGATGCAAACAGCGCGCAATCGAAGATAATTATGATGACAGGTGTACTATGGAGTATTCTGAATCTGATATGGATAGAATTATATTAGACATATTCAAACATTCGTTCAATCTTAAAGACTCTTAATAATGAAAATTGTCCATAACTTTTTATTGACATTATTGGCTATGTCGTGCTTGCCTGCGATGGCTGATGACTCCATACCGGTGAATGAATTGGAGGAAATTGTCGTTACAGGGAAGAAAGCCTGGATTTCAGATGGTATTGTCAATATCAGGCCTACGAAAAGAGATAAACGGCTGTCCGACAGTCCCGCTTCCCTGATTGAAAATATGCATATCCCGTTTCTTAAAGTTAAGGACGGGATTATTGTCTCCATGTCCGGTGAACCGGTGGACCTTTTTATTAACGGCGAGAAGGTCGACAACATAGACCTTGCAACTTTTTGGCCAAGCGATGTAAAGTTGGTGCAATATATCGACAACCCTCAGGATCCGGTTTACGAAGGAGCCAAAAAAGTAGTGAACTTCAAGATGTCGGTGTATGAATCGGGAGGAGTCTCCAGAATTAATGCTTTTCAACGATTCCCCAACAATGGTTATTATACCGCTTCTTCCAAATTAAGCTACAAAAAGATGACGTATGGCGCCATGGTGTCGGGCAATTATTCTCGGGACCATCGAACCTCAATAAATGGAGAAACCGATTATTCCGACATATATTATGACAACAAGCATTATGACGTCATATCCCGAATGGAGGAAACATCCTCTTTTTCGAGATACCAGGGAGTAAATTGCGCGTTTAACGCCCGATATTCCACATCAAGGATGCGAATCTCACATAACATATCCTTTGGCTGGACGGAGAATCCGGGCAGCGGATCTAAATCCATTGACCAATGGAGCGAGAATATTTTCGCTTCAAACTATTCAAGCGCGTTCAATACCTCAAGGAACATATCTCCGCAGATTCAGGGCAATTATTATTTCCTGTTGACGGATAAATGGTTCTTATCCGCCGCTGCGAATTATTCATACGCTCATAACAACTCCTTCACATCGACAGCCTTTGGAACCGACTCCCCTGTTGACAACTATGTCAAGGAGGATGTCAACACCCTGAAGGTGGGGCTGCTGCCTTCATTCTCGCTGTCGGACAAATGGAGATTCCAATTGCCTGTCAGGACCGGGATGAGTTGGTTCTCCACTCATTATACCGGATCAACTCAGATACGGCAAAAACAGACAAGGCAGGATATTTCGGCATCACTTAAAGTGTCCTGGCAACCTACGGATGCGGTCTCCCTTTCCTTGGCACCGGGAGTTATCGGCTCTTTCTGGCAGATTGACGGCCAACGTTATTCCAGCATCAGCCCAGTTGCGGACGCTTCGGTACATTGGAATCCATCTTCCGTGTTCAGTCTGAACGGTTCGCTTCGATTCTTCATGCAGCCGCCATCCACTACAGAGTCAAATACAGTGTTGCTGAAATACTCGGATCTGTTGTGGGTTCAAGGCAATCCCCATCTGAAAGGTCTTAAGTCCTGGGACACCTATGTTTATACAACATACCTGCCTAAATCATGGCTGTCGCTTTCCCTTGCAGTGGGTTATGTCAGGACTCAGGACGATCTGATATCATATTATACCGCGGCTCCAATTGAACAAGGAGGACTTATTAAACATACCATCAATGCCAAGGCATCCGACAGAATCAGAACCAGTTTAGATATAGAAGGATCGTTCTTTGACGACAATCTTACTGTTAGCGTCTCACCCCAATGGCATTATGTAAATACCGGGAACAAGAACAACAGGCATTTCAATCATTTCGGTTTATCCGGGGAAATCGGCTATACCCTTGGCAATTGTAACTTTGAACTTTCTTACGAAGGTCCGTACAAGGATCTGGATTCAGAAGGTATGGAGATGTCATGGCAGCAGGACTACTGGAATTTCTCATTTACTTATGGTAACGGCAACTGGTATTTAGCACTTGGAGTAGATAACATTTTCAATAACAAAAGCAAGAGCTGGACAAAATACACATCTCCCCATTACAGTTCGATACTCAACACACTGGAAACTGGAAGGTCCGTATGGGTCAAGCTGACATACACCTTCGGATACGGCAAGAAGATCGACCGGGACATTGACGTATCAGGGCCGGACAATACATCATCCACAGTATACAAGATCGAACGGTAGAAAAACTTATGTTTAAATGCTATCGACAAATAGAACATTCTGACTGCGGATTGACATGCATCAAAATGATTGCACGGCATTATGGCATGTCTATTCCATTAAGTTACCTCCATAGCATTTCTGATCTTAATCGATTAGGAATGTCTATTAAGGACATTACTACGTGCTTCAATTCAATCGGAATGAATTCCTCCGCCGTAAGATTGTCTAAGGAATATATATCAAAAATGCCTCTGCCTGCCATACTATATTGGCAACAAAGACATTTTGTAGTATTATATAAGTATTGTGCCTCAAAGAAAAAATATTATATTGCAGATCCTGCTCAGGGCAAACTGGCTTATAATGAAGATGATTTCTTAAAATACTGGCTATCGGACGATAACAATAAGGGCGTTGCAATTTTAGCAGAGCCCTCCGATTCATTCTATAATTTCCACTATCCCAAAGAAAAAAATCTGACTAAGTTTCTCACATATCTATACGATTTTTTTAAAATTCATAAAAGAAATTTCTTAATAGCACTCTTGATAACAATACTTATCATGGCTGCCGACTTTGCTATTCCACTATTACTAAAAAGAACTGTAGATGAAGGAATTGGGTTAAGGAATATGAATCTCATTATTACCTTGCTTTTATCTCAATTTGCCATTACTTTTGGAGGATTGGTTGCATCCAATGGAATGGACTTAATCCTTACTAAAACTGGATTAAATATCCATATGGATATGGTAAATACTTTTTTGGAAAAGCTGGCAAGATTCCCATTGTCATTCTTTGACAAAAAAGTCAGTTCGGATTTTGTGCAGAAAATCAGCGACCAAACCCGAATAAAAGATTTTCTGTTGTCATTCCCTAATACCTCCATAGTAACGGTTTTAACCATTATTGTATTCTCCGTTCTATTATTCCATTATAGTGTCTTAATTTTTATGATTTTTTTTGTGATTTCAATATTTGAGATACTTTGGAATACAATGTTTCTGAATAAGAGAAAAACTTTAGATTACGCTCTCTTTACTAATTCTGCCGAGAATCATAATCATGCCTATGAGTTGACAAATGGAATGGCTGATTTAAAAGTCAATAATGCAGAGGCGGCCCGAATCGGGAAATGGAAGGACACACAAGCAACTTTAAATAAAATATCATTAAAATCTACATTGGTTAATATTGCTCAAGGAGGTGGGCACACTTTATTGACCCGCATTAAGGATTTGACTGTTACAGGAGTAGGTGCTGCATTAGTTGTATCCGGTGATATTACATTCGGTACTTTAATGACATTGAGCTATATAACAGGACGTTTGTCTCAGCCCTTTACGACCTTGGGATCTTCCATTACTTCATTTCAAGAAGCACTCCTCTCATATCAACGCATTGATGACGTTATTCATGATAATACTGAATTAAGAGGTAATGAAAAATTTACGGAACCAACAATATCATTTAAGAATGTATTCTTTAAATATGCTGGAGCTGGTTCGCCATTTGTCATTAAAGATTTTTCCTTAACTGTCGAAAAAGGGAAAGTCACGGCTCTTGTCGGAGAAAGCGGATGTGGGAAATCCACTCTTATAAAACTTATGCTCGGATTTTATATTCCTCAAAAGGGAGAGCTCTCGTTAAGCAATCATAATGTCAGGTCTTTGGATAACCAAGACTGGCTGAAACACTGCGGTGTCGTTATGCAGGAAGCAAAGGTGTTTTCCGGAACAATAATTGAAAACATTTCACTATCAATGGACAAACCTGATGTAGAGAAATCCGAATCTTTATTAACCACTGTTGGACTTAAAACATTCGTAGATTCACTCCCGATGGGAATTTTTACAAAAATAGGTGTTGCTGGTATAGAAATGAGCGGAGGACAAAAGCAACGTCTGATGATAGCACGCGCTTTATATAAAAATCCTGATATTTTATTCCTTGATGAAGCAACTTCATCATTGGACGCAAATAATGAAAGAAGCATCGTATCTAATATCAATTTATATGGTAAGGGTAAAACGATTGTGATTGCCGCTCACAGACTCAGCACAGTGCAAAATGCCGATAAGATTGTATTTATTAAAAATGGGGAGATACAAGAAACAGGGACTCATTCTGAATTGATTGCCTTAAAGGGCGAATACTGGAAATTGGTAAAAAATCAGCTGCAACTGTCAGTATAACATGATCAATCCTTTGGCACTTCATTGGATGAACATTAAGTCATCTACTAAACACATGAAATTAAAAATTTTTATTCCTATCGCGCTTTCAGGAATTGCCCTGGTAGGGCTTGCCTCCTGTCAGAACGATGATGAGCCACAGGTTCAAACACAAGAAGAGTATTCTACTGATATGAATCCTCTTACAGAAATTCTCGTTAAGGTTGTTGAATCTCACGACAACGGGACAAATGGAGACTCATATATTTTATATGACGCATCCACTGGTGAATACACCGCTATGTCAGCAGAAGACTATGCTCTCGTAAATGCTATTGCTGATGTCATCGTCCATGAAGATCACCCGAAAACGAGAGCGCCTAAAGGCAACGGCTGGATTAAAGGTGGCAGCGGCAAAGGAAAAGGCGATGCCTCAACGCTCGCTTTTAAGCTCGCCTTTAAGCTGGAAAAGAATCGCGACTTCGAAATACATGTCGAGTATGGCGATGATGGAACTTTCACCGTTTGGTATCGGTATGTATAGGTCATGGTTCCTTAGGGAAACTGCCTTGATGTCAAACTTTTGATACAGTTGCGCGGAAATCCGAATATTGCCTATATGTAATTATCTACAGTTTAACACATTGCATTTTGGCGCCGTCAAACTTTTATCCTTGATTGAAAACTTTCCTGATTGTAACTTTGCAACATCAAAACTATCAAAAGAAGTATAATTAACATGAAGTTTAAAATTGACAAACGATATATAGCCATACAATCGCTTTTAGCGATTGTTGGCTATATGCTTGGAGTTTGCATAGTCTTGAAATGTTTAGATTTAAGAACTCCATTGGAATTTGTTGGCTCAAGTCTGGTTGCTGGTATTACAATATTCTTTGCCCTTTTTTATCCCAGAAACATCTTAATCAAAGATGGAAGAATTAGTTTTGTAAAAAGAAATTCTTTTGAAAGAACCGAAGTTAACTTAGCAGCCATATCTCAAGTGGAGCGCAGTTATAAATTTTATAACACTCTGACTATAATCACCAAAGAGGGCAGAATGTATAAATTATATCCCGAAGATGCTCAAGAATTGGAGAACGTTATAAATTCCTATAAATAGACAGCATGCTATCTATTCATATATCTGTTGTCGAATATAAAGGGATTACGGTAATCCTTCTATATTCGACAACAGATAGCCATAAAAATAAGACTTAAAGATCAATCATTCAAATATTACCCCTAAGAAGATTTCAATTAATGTTTTATATTTCAATTGATGGATATATGTCAAATAGAGAAAGTCTCTTACAGCATTTAATATATAAGTCTTAATTGTTTTCCTTATTCACAAACTATGGAATCGGAGTACAATTTCTTATAGCTCATTCATTCTCTTACGGATGTACAGACCTATGTTTGTCTCGTGTTCATCTATACCAAGTTTTTTTCGAATATCACTGCTGATATTGTAATGGCGTTTAAGCTGGATATATTCTCCAACCTCTTTGCCACGTAAGCCTATTGCATATAGACATATGTAGTTGATCTCATCAATGCTAAGGCCATGTTGTTCCAGATATTCAATAAATCGAGGATGTGACGCAGTAAATGCAAGCCTCGTCGAATTCATGAACTCGCTTTTGTCATTACGTATAGACTCAATCCATTTGTTATAGGGCTTTGCATAACTTTCATTATTCGTTATTTCTTTAGCTAATAAACTATTTAGCATGTCAAGCCTCATTTTTATAATCTCCTGTATTGGCTTGGATAATTCCGTTTGCTCTTTAAGCAAATCCCTTAGGTTGTCTCGTTCTCCTTCTAATTGCTTTTTTTCGAGAATAAGATTAGCCGCTTCAAGTTCACGCAGATGTTGCTCTGCAACAAGACGTTTCCTTTCTTTCTCAAGGTTTTGAGCCTCAAGCGTTTTTTTGTCTCTTTCCAGTTCGGCATTTTCCTTTTCTCTACGAAGATTTTCCTGTTCAAGCCGCAAATTGTCATTATCTTTTTCTGCAATCAGTCTTTTTGAACGCAAAAGACGATATCTGTAATAGAACCAGCCAACAAGCAAAAACAACGCAAATGAACCACAAAGAATACCCCAAATAATACGATCTCTGTTTTGAAGTTCAATTAGATTAGTCATTTCAAGTTGATGTCTCTCATCTGCAAAAAGTAAATCTTGAGAAAGAAGATGCTTCTGATAACGCTCCAACATAGCAGAATATTCTCTAAATAAGGACAAGGCTCGTTGGTAATCACCCTGTTTCTCGTATATTCCTGTCTTAACAGAAATATATTTAAGAGAATCTAATACAGTTCCCTCTATTTTTATATCTGATATGATATTTATTGCCTTTTCAAATTTTCCTATTTTGGAATATCCTTGTGCGAAGTTTAAAGCATCATCTTGTTCTAATTCTAAATTTTGATATTCATTCAGAAAGTTGGCAATTTCTTCTGATGTTCCAAACTCTATTATATATGAAAGTAATGAAGAGAATACAAACCCCTCACTTTCAGGATAATCATGTACCAAAGGCATACATACGGATAAGACACTGTCTGCGGCAGCTTTGTCATGCATCATTATATAGCCATCAATGGCATTTGTATAACTCTTAATTTCCAGTATTCTCTTGCCGATCCTGCCATATATTTCTGCTGCGTCCATATTTGTCTCTATGAACTTACTGATTTTGTATTGTTTAAAATATAAAGATCCCATGGCTACTAAATTATGAGCAAGCAAGGTAGAATCCTTTATCTCATTTTTCAAGTCGGCAGCATTCATAAATTGTTCCATCGCAGAATCCTCATTACCTTGATTTTGATAGATTCTCCCACAATAATAATAAGTCAGGAATTTTTCATGCGCAGAACCATGCTGCAAGTAATAACCAATTGCCGGATTTATAATATCAAATGTCGTTGTATCAATGCAATTTTTATCCAATGCTATTGACTTTAGCAGTGCATATCGAGCCGATTCTTCTCCGTTTTTAAGAGTCGAAAGTTTGATATTGTCCAAAATGGCAAGTGCGGAATCCGGTTTCGCCTCCATTAGATGCTCTGCCTGATCCAGTTTTTTCCACACTTTTCCGGATCCTCCACAACTGGATACTACCAACACAAATGATGATAGTAATATGCAAATTGTTAGCTTTTTGTAAAGGTTGTTCATAAATACTTATTCGATAAAAACAGAATATTGTCTGATAACATCATCAGTATAAAGATCGGTAACTTCCAATCCGAGTAAGTCGGCAATCTTCAACAAAATAAATAAAAATTATCCATCCGGCAATATAATTTTTACTTATTGAGAGTATTATCAGTTCTCTTATGGCGGTGTGGACACCGCCCCTCCAGTAGTCCGGGATTGGGAGTGGTTTTTCTGATTTGGAAATAATTCGTTAATTTTGCATCTTGAAGTTGTCTAAACTAATTTTTATGGTAAGATTAATGAAGATTGCCATAAAGTTTATACTTCTTCATAAATTTTAATAACGTAAATTAGTTTAGACAACTTCTATTGATACACGAGAACAGACAATGAAGAATATACGCAATTTCTGCATCATCGCACATATCGACCATGGCAAGAGCACGCTTGCCGACAGATTGCTGGAGCGCACGCGCACGGTAGACTCCAAGGACATGGAGGCTCAGGTGCTCGACGACATGGATCTTGAGCGCGAACGGGGCATCACGATCAAGAGCCACGCCATACAGATGGACTACGATCAGGACGGAGAGCATTACTATCTGAATCTGATCGACACTCCGGGGCATGTGGACTTTTCCTACGAGGTGTCGCGCAGTATCGCGGCCTGCGAGGGTGCGCTGCTGATTGTGGACGCGTCGCAGGGCATCCAGGCGCAGACCATCTCCAATCTGTACATGGCCATAGACAATGACCTGGAGATCATTCCGGTGATCAACAAGTGCGATCTGGAGAGCGCCAAGCCCGACGAGGTCGAGGACCAGATAGTGGATCTGTTGGGATGCGACCGCTCGGAGATAATCCGCGCGAGCGGCAAGACCGGCATGGGCGTCGACGAGATCCTGCGCGCCATCGTGGAGCGTGTTCCCGCGCCCAAGGGTGACCCCGAAGCGCCGCTGCAAGCCCTGATTTTCGACTCCGTGTTCAATCCCTTCCGCGGCATCATCGCATATTTCAAGATTGTCAACGGCCGGATACGCACCGATGACTTCGTGAAGTTCGTCTCCACTGGCAAGGAATACCATGCCGACGAGATCTGCGTGCTGAAGCTCGACATGTCGCCGCGCAAGGAACTGTCGGCCGGCAATGTGGGATATATCATCTCGGGTATCAAGACCAGTCGTGAGGTACGCGTGGGCGACACGATCACCCATGTCGCGCAACCCTGCGAGCAGGCCATCGAGGGCTTCGAGGAGGTGAAGCCGATGGTCTTCGCCGGCGTCTACCCCATCGACACCGAAGACTTCGAGAACCTGCGGGCTTCGCTCGAGAAACTGCAGCTTAACGACGCATCGCTGACGTTCACTCCCGAGTCGTCGGCCGCGCTCGGTTTCGGATTCCGCTGTGGTTTCCTCGGACTGCTGCATATGGAAATCGTCCAGGAGCGCCTGGGCCGCGAGTTCAATATGGACGTCATCACAACGGTGCCCAACGTGTCCTACCTGGTGCATGACAAGAAGGGCAACGTCACCGAGGTGCACAATCCCTCCGGACTGCCCGAAGCGACGTCGATCGACTACATAGAGGAGCCTTACATCCGCGCCACGATCATCACGCAGGCCGACTTCATCGGCCCGATCATGACCCTGTGTCTGGGCAAGCGCGGCGAACTGGTGAAACAGGAATACATCTCGGGCAACCGCATGGAGCTGACGTTCGACATGCCGCTGGGCGAGATCGTGATCGATTTCTACGATAAACTTAAATCTATCTCCAAAGGCTACGCCAGCTTCGACTATCATCTGAACGGCTTCCGCGAATCGCGGCTTGTGAAACTGGACATCCTGCTCAACGGCGAGAGTGTCGACGCGTTGTCGACGCTGACCCACGAGACCAACTCGGTGAAATTCGGACGGCGCATGTGCGAAAAGCTCAAGGAGCTAATCCCGCGCCAACAGTTCGACATCGCCATCCAGGCCGCAATCGGCGCCAAGATCATAGCCCGCGAAACGGTCAAGGCCGTCCGCAAGGACGTTACCGCCAAATGCTACGGCGGCGATATCTCACGTAAGCGCAAACTCCTTGAGAAACAGAAAGCCGGCAAGAAACGCATGAAGAAGATCGGCTCGGTCGAGGTCCCCCAGAAAGCCTTCCTGGCCGTTCTGAAACTCGATTAAGACACCGGAGCGTTATGCAGTAGCGAACAATCAGGGGTATAATTCAGTTTTAAGTTTGATTACCAATCAGTATCAACTAAACAAATTACGCACATGACAATAGGAGATAAATTTCCGGATTTGCTGGGGAAGGACGGCAACGGGCAGGAAGTAAGGCTGTCGGACTATCCGGGCAAGCGCTTCATCATCTACTTCTACCCCAAGGACAACACGTCGGGCTGCACGCTCGAGGCCGAGAGTCTGCGCAACAATTACCAGACGTTTCTCGATATGGGGTATCAGGTGATCGGAGTCAGCAAAGACAGCGCCGCGAGCCATCTGAAGTTTGTCGGCAAGCACGACCTGCCCTTCCCGTTGGTAGCCGACACGGAGCTGACGCTGTGCAATCTGGCTGGCGTATGGATACCGAAGGTTATGGCCGGCCGCGCCTATATGGGCATCAAGCGGACCACGTTTGTCGCCAACCATGACGGCACGGTGACCGACATAATCGACAAAGTCAAGACCCGCGAAGCCGCCGAGCAACTGTTTGCGCTTCTCGACGACCGGTACGATCCGAATCCGGCATAACAGTCATCACCAATAAAAAGACAGTTTCAGGTCAAAATGGCTCCCTGTAAAACGGGGGCTGTATCTTGTTGTGCGTCGCAAAATTCCGCTATTTGCATTATTGGGGAAAAAGTTCTACCTTTGTAAGCAATTTGCACTATATTTTTGTACATATATTAAACAGGATCCATTAAAACAACGGTCAAGCACGATATGAAAATCAGACATACTATATTCATGATAGCAGCAGTGGCGACACTCCTGACATCATGCAAATCACCACGACAGATAGCCTATTTTCAAGATGTCAATCCCGGTGACGAAGTTTTGCTTACGGCCCAGGTACCCATACGTCTGGCGCCACATGACATTATCTCCATAATAGTCAGCACATCGGACGCCCGGCTGGATGCATTGTTCAACCTGCCGGTAGCCCAGAACCGTATCGGGACCAACACTACCGGCAGCTCATCCTCATCAGCATCA
Source organism: Bacteroidales bacterium (assembly GCA_029007645.1). Taxonomy (GTDB): domain Bacteria; phylum Bacteroidota; class Bacteroidia; order Bacteroidales; family Muribaculaceae; genus Lepagella. Next base: position 49,227 of record JAQXIE010000095.1, on the reverse strand, counting down.
GGTACCGGTTATGTGCAGCCCTACACCATCGACAAAGCCGGCGATATCACATTTCCCGTGCTGGGCAAACTGCATATCGCAGGGATGACCCGCGAAGAAGTGGCGGAATATATCCGTCGTGAGCTTATGAGCCGCGATTTGGCCAAGAATCCTATAGTAACAGTTGAATATCAGAACCTTTCGGTAACAGTATTGGGCGAGGTCGGTCACCCGGGCCGTGTCAATATCTCGCGCGAGGACTTCTCGATACTCGATGCCATCAGTGCCGCCGGCGACCTGTCGATCTATGGTCAGCGCAACAACATCAAGGTCTGGCGTCAGGAAAACGGCAAACAGCACATGTACCAGGTTAACCTGAACGAGGGCAAGAATCTGGTGCAGAGCCCGGTATATTACCTGAAGCAGAACGATGTGATTTATGTCGAGCCGAATGATACCAAGAAAATGAATTCAACGCCTAACGGCAATACATGGTCGACGCCCGGATTCTGGATTTCGACCATCAGCAGTCTCCTGTCGCTGGCGTCAATGGTAATCGTGCTCACTAAAAAATAAACAACCATTAGCGGACTAATCGGGACTCCCCGATCTTCTTGACTTCTATGGCAACAATCATCTCAAACCCCAACAATAATAATTCCGAGCTGAATACAGCCGGACCGGTTCAGCAGCCGCAGCAGCAGATAAGCCGCGGCGGAATAAAATTGCAGGAACTCCTTTACACCTGTATCAGCAATTGGTACTGGTTTGTCATTTCCCTGGTAATCTGCCTTCTTGCAGCCTATTATCATCTTGAGAAGACCACGCCGCTTTATGTTAGCGACGCCTCGATAATGCTTAAGCTCGATGATCAGGACCGCGCCATTTCATCGGACGAGTCGTTGCTGACAGGCCTGGGCATATCCACGGGCAACAACCACATCTGGGACGAGCTCGTACTGATGAAGAGTCCCGACATGATGCGCGACATCGTACGCCGCCTCAATCTAAATACGGTATATTCGGTGCCCGAAAGATTCCGCGAGCAGGAGCTGTACGGCTCCACACTGCCGGTGACCGTCATGATGCCGGAACTGGACGAAAACTCCAACGTCAGCTTCAAGCTGACGCTGCAGCCCGACAGCATGTACACCATTTCGGACATCGTCAAGGATGGAGTGCCACAGAACCGCTCGGTCCGCGGTCACATCGGCCAGCTGATCAAGTCACCGATCGGCACGCTGTCGGTCAATGCCAATCCCGGCTACCGCGGACCGGAAAATCTGGCGATCAACGTAAGACGCGCACCGGTGCGCTCCATGGCCAATGGACTGTTGGGCGGTCTGGCCATCAATATCGACAAGGAATCGGACAACATCATCAACATCCGTTTCACCTGCGGAACACCCGAAAAAGCCAAGGATGTTGTCAACACGCTGATCGTGGCCTACAACGACCGCTGGATGCGCGACAAACGCGAGTTCGCCAACAATTCCAGCCATTTTATCGATGAGCGTCTGAACCTGCTGCAGCAGGAGTTGGGTAGTGTGGACAACAGTATTTCGTCGTTCAAGAGTACGCATCTGATGCCCGATGTCGACGCCGCCGCTTCAATCTACATGAACCAGATGCAGCAGTCGTCGCAGTCGCTGCGCGAACTCCGCAACCAGGAGTATATGGCCAAATATATCCGCACATACCTGGGCAGCTCGGAGAACCATAACAAGCTCCTACCCACCAACTCGGGCTCGATGAGCACCAATATCACCAGCCTGATCACGCAGTACAACACCAAGATCCTGGAGCGCAACTCGCTGGTCGACAAGAGTTCGGCCACCAACCCGCTGGTCAATGACATCGATGAGACACTTGCGGCGTTGCGCCAGGTGCTTCTCACCACTATCGACAACGAGCTGGTGGGCATCCAGTCGCAGATACGCAGCATGGAAGGCGTATCGGGTCAGGCCACATCGCAGGTTGCCTCCAATCCGCAACAGGCCAAATATCTGCTCTCGGTGGAGCGTCAGCAGAAGGTGAAGGAAAGCCTCTACCTGTATCTGTTGCAGAAGCGTGAGGAAAACGAAATCAACCAGGCAATTTCCTCTTACAATACCCGTATCATCCGTGAAGCCGACGGGGCGGGCGTACCCATTTCGCCTAACCGAGCCGGCACCTATCTGATAGCAATCGCGGTCGGCCTGTTCGCGCCCGCCATAATCTTGTTCCTGAAGGAACTCGCCGTCAGCGTGGTGCGCGGCCGCAAGGACCTCAAGGGCATTGTGACTCCGTTTGCCGGCGAATTGCCCGAGAGCAACCAGGGCCCGAAAAAGAAAGCCTTATCGTTCAAGAAGTCCAAACCGAAACCGCTGGTGGCTGTTCAGGAAAACTCGCGCAACTCCATCAACGAGGCGTTCCGCGTGGTGCGTTCCAATGTCGAGTTCATGTACGGCAACAGCACGGACTGCCGTGTCATAATGCTGACCTCGGCCAACCCGGGATCGGGTAAGACATTTGTGACCTACAACCTGGGCAAGAGCTTCTCGCTGAAGGGCAAGCGCGTGATCTGTATCGACCTCGACTTGCGCAAGGCCTCGCTGAGCCAGTATATCAAGGACAAAGGCTACGGCGTCTCCGACTATCTGGCAGGTCGTGTGAGCGACATCAACCAGATAATCCACAGGACCGACGACGCTCCCAACCTGTCGGTGATTACGGTAGGCACGATGCCCCCGAACCCCACCGAATTGCTCTACAGCGAACGTCTCAAGCAACTGGTTGATGAACTGCGCAAGCATTACGATTACGTCTTCATCGACTGTCCGCCGGTAGAGATCGTCGCCGACTCGTCGATCATCGGCAATCTTGCCGACTACACGATATTCGTGGTTCGCGCCGGACTGTACCGTCTGGATATGCTTCCGGTTATCGACGAATTCTACAAATCGGGCAAGTATCCGCGCATGTCCGTGATACTGAACGGCACGAAGGACCCGACGTCGCGTTACGCACGCCGCTACGGAACGTACGCCTACGGCTACGGATATGGCTACGGTTACGAATACGGAAGCTCCAAAACATCCAACTCAAAATAAACGCACCATGAAAGGCATAGTCCTGGCCGGCGGTTCCGGCACACGTTTGTACCCGATCACCAAGGGAGTGAGCAAACAGTTGCTGCCCATCTACGACAAGCCGATGATATATTATCCGCTGTCGACGCTGATGCTTGCGGGCATACGCGACATATTGATAATATCGACGCCTGCCGACTTGCCTTCGTTCCGCCGCCTGCTGGGCGACGGATCGGACTTCGGAGTGCGACTGGAATACGCCGAGCAGCCGAGCCCCGACGGATTGGCGCAAGCCTTCATAATCGGCAAGGATTTCATAGGCAACGACGACGTATGCCTCGTGCTGGGCGACAATATCTTCCATGGCGCCGGATTCACCGGACAGCTTCTGGATGCCGTAAAGACGGTCGAGAACGATAAGAAAGCCGTGGTGTTCGGCTATTGGGTCGATGACCCGGAACGCTACGGAGTGGCCGAGTTCGACAGCAAGGGTAATTGCATATCCATTGAGGAAAAGCCTGCGCACCCCAAATCGAACTATGCGGTTGTGGGCCTTTACTTCTACCCCAACAGAGTTGTGGAAGTTGCCTCGAACATCAAGCCGTCGGCACGCGGCGAACTGGAGATCACGTCGGTGAACCAGGTATTTCTGAACGACGGGGAGCTGCGGGTATCGACATTGCCGCGCGGCTTCGCCTGGCTCGACACCGGCACGCACGATTCGCTGGCCGACGCGTCGATCTACGTGGAAGTGCTCGAGAAGCGCCAGGGTCTGAAAATCGCATGTCTCGAGGGAATCGCCTACCGCAAGGGATGGATCTCGCGCGAAAAGATGAAGGAGCTTGCACAGCCCATGATCAAGAATCAATATGGCCGCTATCTGCTGCAGGTGATCGAGGAACTGGACCAACGCAATGACTGACACCAAGGGTTTGGTCGGGGAAAAATTGACAAGATGAACATTATATCAACCGTCATAGAGGGCGTCGTGATAATCGAGCCCAGGATTTTCGAGGACACACGAGGGTATTTTTTCGAGAGCTACAACCGACATGCGTTCGACGAGGCCGTCGGACATGTCGATTTCGTACAGGACAACGAATCGCGGTCGGTCTACGGAGTGATGCGGGGCTTGCATTTCCAGCGTCCGCCGCATGCCCAGGCCAAGCTGGTGCGCTGTGTGCGTGGCCGCGTGCTTGACGTGGCCGTAGATATTCGTGTCGGTTCGCCGACCTACGGACAGCATGTGGCCGTAGAGCTGTCGGAGGAGAACCACCGCCAGTTTTTCATTCCTCGCGGATTTGCCCATGGCTTCGCCGTATTGAGCGACGTGGCCGTGTTCCAGTATAAATGCGATAACTATTACTGCCCGGAGGCCGACGGAGGCATCGCCATTACCGATGGTTCGCTCGGCATCGACTGGCGCATTGACCCCACGCGGGCAATTCTGTCGGATAAGGACACACGCCATCCGCTGTTCAAAGACTTTGAAAGCCCCTTCCGGAACTGAACGGGACATTGAGAATCAATCGATAAAAAGTGGGCATGCAGCGACTGGACAGCAAGAAGATCTGCCGATACGCGTTCGCGCTGGGAGTGATTCTCCTGGCAACGGTGCTTGACGTGGCTCTGGATGACCGGCACAAGAACATGCTGCTTGTGGCCTATATCTGTCTGTCACCGCTGATTCTGCTGATACGCGAGTGCCGGGTGATCCTGCCGCGCATCGATGTGCCGATGCTGGTGTTCTCCGTTTTCGCGGGGATTTCAGGCGCCGTGTGGCATCCGGAACATTTCCGGCTCGGCACCTATCTGTTCTCGGTGGGCTTCTGCGTCTATTTCGCGATGATGGCCCGCATGCTGCGCGTGGCCAGATTCACGGTCGACGAGTTCCTGAAACTTTTGCGGATCATAATCTACGCTTTTACCATAGTGCTGCTGATCCAGCAGTTCTGTGTGCTGACCGGGCTTCCGGTGTTCAACCAGACAACAGTCTATGGGGAGCCATGGAAGCTTGACTCGCTGGCCCGCGAGCCGTCTTACATGGTGACCATACTCAGCATCCTGATCTTCTTCTTCAGCCTGATCAGCAAGGCCGGGCATCCCGACCAGAACCTGCTGTACAATATCCGGAAAAATCCATGGACATGGATCTGCTATCTGTGGTGCCTGTTCACATGCTACACGGCGTCGGCCTATGTGGCACTGCCGCTGTCGCTGATCCCCTGGATCGACCGGCGCAATCTGGTCCGCTCGATAGGAATTCTGGTAGCGGTGATCACGGCATGCTTGATCATCAACAATTTCATTCCTTCGCGTCAGTTCTCGAGGACGCAGCGCACGGTGGCGGCACTGGTCACACTGGACTCCGCCAAGATCGTCGAAGCCGATCTCAGCGCGTCGGAACGGATCATTCCCGCCATGACGATCATGAAGAAACTGCATGTCAGCGACGCCGATTTCTGGCTCGGACACGGCTCGGACAAAGCGATGAAGGATGTCAAGCCCACACCGCTCGAGACCGAGACCAGTCCCTACATCTTCAACGTATGGTACAACTACGGATTCCTGGCCGAACTCGGACTGCTGTGGCTGATTTTCAACGTATGTCTGATCATACGCAAACCGATAACCTGGATCGTATCCGCCGCAGCTTTCATCTATATCGCATACAACAATTGCTCGGCAATCTGGATGATACTTATATTCATGATGCAATACCGCGTGAGCGTAAATCCTGCATCACCCCTGCTGAAACCGTTGCATCAGGCCGACATTTTACGCCGCTCCTAATTGGATAGCATCCGATTTTTTTGTAATTTTGTTACTCTGTGGAGAAGCGTGCGCTTCTCCCGACATCTTAGAGCCTGTTAAAATATACATCTATGCAATTCAAGCAACTTATATACATACTGATATGCGGCATACTCTGTTTCGGAGCCGGCGACATGGCCATACCTGACGCCAACGCGGCCCGGACGGCCGCCGCATCACAATCAAGCGCCAACAAATCATCAAGCAAGAAATCCCGTTCCAAGAAATCGAGAAAATCTTCAGGTAGGAAATCATCATCCCGAAAATCCTCCTCCAGGAAATCGAGCAAAAAGAAGAGAAGCACGCGCCAAAAGAGCTCGCGGAGCAAATCGAAAAACAGGAAAGGCACCGGCCGTAAGCGCGGGCGCAACGCCGTATCCACACGATACGTGGCACCCCCCAAGGAAGTGGCGCAGAACGACTCGCTGACCTTGGCCGTGAACGACGCTCTGATTCGCGAGATTCCGGAACATCTCAATCCCGGCGGACTGCGTGTGAACAGCGTGCGCACCACCAAGGGTTCACGCACCGCAGCCGTGTCGCTCAACGAGAACTTCACCTATCTGCCGGTGACCCGCGGGCTGATCGACACCCTGCAGCGCAACGTGCGCCAGGCCCTGCCCGACTCCCTGTCGGACTACAAAGTGAGTCTGAGTGTAAACGGCAAACCGCTGACCTACTATATCACCAGGGTCGACAAGCTTCCGGAGCAGTACCGCCGCAATCCGGCGTTCGTCAAGGAGGTGAATCCGATGGCGAAGATCTCCAAGGGCATGGACAACGATATCGTGGCCATGTGGCACAGCCATGGCCGTTACTTCAAGAACGGTGCATGGCAGTGGCAGCGTCCGCTGTTGTTCCAGACCGTCGAGGACACCTATACCATGAGCTACATCCTGCCCTACGTGGTGCCGATGCTCGAGAACGCCGGAGCCTACGTGTTCCTGCCGCGCGAGCGCGACACCAACACCCATGAGGTGATCGTGGACAACGATGTCAATCCCGGCGGCGAGATCTATTCGCAGACCACCTACAGCGAGAACAACGGCCAGCAGAAATGGACAACCGGCGAGGGGGAAGGTTTCATCTATGACCTGCGCAACTTCCGCGACACGGAAAATCCGTTCGAAAACGGCACCTACCGGCAAGCCACGACCGTCGGCAAGAACGGCCGACCGTCGATCGCCGCATGGTACGCCGACATCCCCGAGCAGGGCGAATACGCCATATATGTGAGCTACAAGAGCCTGCCGAACTCCACGACCGACGCGCATTACACGGTCAATTATTCGGGCGGTTCGAAGGAATTCACCGTCAACCAGACCATGGGAGGCGGCACGTGGATCTACCTGTGCACAGTGCCCCTGGAAGCCGGTTACAGCGACACGGAGCCGGTGGTGACGCTGACCAATGTCACTAACGGAACGGCCGGCACCGTCGTTACGGCCGATGCCGTAAAAATCGGTGGCGGAATGGGTAACATAGAACGTTCGCCGCGCCGTTCGGACGTATTCTACGATCCATCGACCCCCGAGAAGTCGACTGTTCAGCCCGACGACGAGGGCGACGATGAAGATGAGGAAAGCGACGACGAGAGTGACGACGAAGAGGACGATGAGGATGACGAGACCGGCGCCACCACCGACGACGAGTCCGACTCGCCCGACAAGGAGCAGCCGCAGAGCGCCCAGCCGGCGCAGCCCAAGGGCGCGGCTCCGGTGTTCCGCACTTCCGGCATGCCCCGCTTCCTGGAAGGAGCCCGTTACTGGCTGCAGTGGGCCGGTTTCCCGGAATATGTCTACTCCCCCTACCATGGATCGGACGATTACAAAGACGATTACACCAGCCGAGGCCATTGGGTGAATTATCTGGCCGGGGGATCGCGCGTGCTGCCCGGCCGGGACGGTCTGAATCTGCCCGTCGACGTGACATTCGCATTGCATTCCGACGCCGGCAAGCGCAGCGACGACTCGTTCGTCGGTACACTGGGCATATATTTCACCCAGAATGGAGCAAGCTATAAGGACGGCACTCCGCGCATCAACTCCCGAATGCTGACCGACATCGTGATGCAGCAGATCACCAAGGACATCCGCCGCGAGTGGGAACCGTCGTGGAACCGTCGTTCGATGTGGGACAAATCATACGTGGAGGCGCGCGTTCCGGAAGTTCCGACCACGCTGATCGAACTGATGAGCCATCAGAATTTCGCCGACATGCAATATGGTCTCGATCCGGAATTCCGGTTCACCGTGGGCCGCGCCATCTACAAGGGCCTGGCCCGATTCCTGGCGCAGCGCAAGGACCGCGATCTGGTGATCCAGCCGCTGCCGGTGCGCGAATTCCGCATCAAGCGTGTCAAGAAGGATCATTATCGCCTCAGCTGGGAACCGACGCCCGACCCCCTGGAACCGACAGCTATGCCCACGGGCTATGTCATAATGGAACGATCGGGCGACGAACTCGGATTCCATAAGATCGGCAGCACCAAGAGCACTCATTTCGACCTGAAGGTAGCCGACCACGAGATTCACTCGTTCCGAATTATCGCCACGAATGCCGGCGGATCATCCTTCGCCTCGGAGACGCTTGCCCTGCGTGAGGCACCCGACAATTCGCAGCCTGTGCTGGTGGTCAACGGATTCGACCGCGTCTCGGCACCGGGGCATTTTTCGGCCGACGGCCGCGCGGGCTTCGACAGCGAGGCCGATTTCGGAGTGCCCTATATCCGCGACATATCCTTCACGGGCTATCAGCAAGAGTACCGCCGCAACGCCGGCGAGAGTTTCGGCCGGAGCGGCTCGGACTACGTCACCAAGGTGATTGCGGGCAACACGTTCGACTATCCCGCGCTGCACGGCCACAGCATCAGCGACGCCGGCAGGGGCTTTGTCTCGGCATCGGCCCGCGCCGTGGAGGAAGGTCAGGTCAAACTGACCGATTACCGTGTCGTGGACTACATCCTGGGCAAACAGAAGGGCACAGTAACAGGCCGTGCTAAAAACGGCGTCCGCTTCCGCGTGCTGTCGGAGGAGATGCAGAAGAAGTTGCGCCACTTCACCGAGAAGGGAGGCAATCTGCTGATCAGCGGCGAGTATGTGAGCAGCGACCTTCAGGACCAGCGGTCATCGCGGGCCGACCGCGACTTTGCCCGCGAGGTACTCGGCCTGCAGCCCGGCACGACGATGACCCGCCGCACCGGACGCCTCCGCGATGCCGACGGACGCACGCTGTCCTACAGCTCGACCCTGAACGACAAGATGTATATCGTGGAAAGTCCCGACATACTCGTGCCCGACCAGGACGCCGACATCACGACCATCCTGACATTCGAGGACGGCGAGAGCGCCGGACAGACCCTGCGCAGGGGCAAAGGAAACGTAACCGTCATGTCGGTGCCGTTCGAGGCCATTACCGACCAGGCGGCCCGCGACAAGATCATGAACCGGTTCCTCGACACGAAAAACCGCTAAGCGACTACTCATCAGACAATGGAAATATTGCGATTCACAAACGTCAATGACCTTCGGGAGCACATATTCCGCTCGCCGCTGGAGCAGCACATCCTGCTGCAGATTGACGACAAGGAGGTAACGATCAGCCCTGAATCCGTGCGCCGGCTTCAGGAGCTGGCATCGGACACCGACTCGACACTGACCTACTGCGGATACCGCGAAGAACTGCCCGGCGGAGGGTTCGAGAACCATCCCGTCATCGACTACCAGCCCGGCTCGGTACGCGACGATTTCGATTTCGGTTCGCTGGTGCTCCTCAACGCCGCCGATGTATTGGCAGCCACCGAAGATTTCGGCGAGAAGGAGTCGAACTACCTCGACGGAGGCTGGTACGCCCTGCGCCTGCGCGTCACGATGGGCAAGATGGTGGTGATGATACCGGAATGCCTCTATACGGTCCGCAAGACCGACTTCAGGGCCAGCGGAGAGAAACAGCACGATTACGTCAATCCCCGCAACCGCGCCTACCAGATAGAGATGGAACAGGTGCTGACCGAATATCTGCATGACATCGGCGGCACCGTTGATCCCAACCATGAGCCGGTGGACTACGACATGTATCCCTTCCCGGTGGAGGCGTCGGTGGTGATACCGGTGCGCAACCGCCGGCGCACCATACTTGACGCCGTAAGGTCGGCGCTGGATCAGGAGGCTGACTTCGCGTTCAATGTGATCGTGGTCGACAACGCGTCGACCGACGGCACGCGCGAACTGCTGGCCGGTGTCGAGGATCCGCGTCTGATAGTGATCGACGTCGCCGAAAGCGAACAGCTCGGCATCGGAGGGTGCTGGAACCGCGCCATCAACGACATGCACTGCGGCCGCTTCGCCGTGCAGCTCGATTCCGACGACCTCTACTCAGGGCCCGACACGCTGGCGACTATCGTCGGCAAATTCCGTTCGGGCAACTACGGCATGGTGATCGGCAGCTACACTCTGGTTGATTTCGAAGGCCGTGTGCTGGAGCCGGGCCTGATCAGCCACAACGAGTGGTCGGACTCCAACGGGCCGAACAACGGACTGCGCATCAACGGGTTCGGTGCTCCACGTGCAATATTCACGCCGTTGGCGCGCAAGTTCCCCTTCCCCAACGTGTCGTACGGCGAAGATTATGCCATGGTGCTCCGCATCAGCCGCAATTACGCCATCGGCCGGATTTTCCATTCCCTCTACAATTGCCGTCGGTGGGAAGGAAATTCCGATGCGGCGCTGTCGGTTGAGAAGTCCAACGCCAATAACGAATACAAGGATTTCCTACGGTCGGTGGAGCTGATGGCCCGCGTCCGCGAAAATAACCAGACACCGGGCAGCCACGCCGGCTGGCAGCTGTTCGGAACCATCTCCGGACTCGGTCCCGATCCCGACATATGGGACGACCTGGAAGGCCCCGACTATCCGGACAACGATGATGACGATGACGACGACGAACTCCCGTTCTGAATCGGGGGCTGCCCGCATGTCGGGAGCGCCGATGCGACTGAATCTCGAGACAGTCAACCTGCTTGTGGAGCACCAGCTGACGCTGTGGCCCGATGTCAACCGGCGCTATGCCGATTTAGGCAAGACCCGGCGGAAGCCGCTGCCTATGGGTGACCTGCCGTTTGCCTTACAGCTTAATCCGGCGCGCATAGTGTCGACAGCGGCCGACACGAGCCGGGAGGGAATCTCGGCGAGGCCCTGCTTCCTGTGCGCGGCCAACCGGCCGCAGGAACAGCTCAGCGCCGAATGGATGCCGGGCTGGGATCTCTGCGTGAACCCCTTCCCCATCCTGCCGATACATTTTACAATCATCGCACGCGAGCACAGGCCGCAGGCCGAGCCGCCGTTCGAGATGGCCGCCATGGCCGAGACCGCTCCCGACCTGGCAATCTTCTTCAACGGCGCGCACGGCGGTGCGTCGGCTCCCGACCATCTGCACATGCAGGCCGTCCTGAAGTCGGAACTGCCACTGCTTGCCGTGGAGGAAATGAACCATCCTTCGCAGCGGACGGGGTTCATGAGTTCCGAGGAATTCGGTCTTGACCTGCCGTTCCACTTCATCAGTGCCGTGGTGACACCCGACCGTGAGGGGGCCCGCATGCTTATGAGGATTGCTTCGGCATTCGGCATCGACTCCGATGGCAAGATTGACCAGGGACTGATCAACGTATTTTACTGGATGGGGGCCGACGGGCTGCTCCGCGCCGCGGTGGTTCCCAGGAGGGCGCACCGTCCGCACCATTATTTCCTGGAGGGCACGGACCGCATTGTCGTCGCGCCGGGAGCCATCGACATGACCGGACTGATGATCACCCCGCGACCCGAGGACTTCGAGAAACTTGATGCCGCGACCTTACGGGAAATCTATTCCGAAGTGGCATTCGCCGCAGAGCTTCCGGAAGCCATCAAAACGCATTTCGGCCTATGACCGCAGATTCCAAGCCACTGTTCGACAAGGAGCCCGAGATACGCGTCGGCCTGCATACCGACGGGGCACCGCTGTTGGTGCCCCTTGGCGAATATGACCTGACGCCCGACGGCGAGAGCGTGATATACACGCCGCTTAACGAACGGTCGGCGATCCTGCTCGAGAATCAGTTGATCGGCGTCGGATTCCATTGGCAGCACACCGTGCCAGGACTCTTTTTCGGCCGAATCGAGGTGAGCCGCCCCGGTTCAGGATGGCGGACGCTCAACATATTGCCCGTGGAACGATACCTGGAGGCCGTGACCGGCAGCGAGATGAATCCCGCGGCTCCGATTGAATTTCTGAAGGCGCACGCGGTGATTTCGCGCGGCTGGGCTCTGTCGCGTATTCTTGGCAAGGGCTCGGAGAATGCTTCTGAAAACACTCAGGCCAATGACAAGGACCGTATCATCAAATGGGAAGACGGGGGCGACCACACGGATTTCGATGTGTGCAGCGACGATCATTGCCAGCGCTATCAGGGGATCCCGCGCAGTGTGCTCGACGACAACGGCAGGGAGGTTCCCAATTCAGTCGCGGCCACACGGGCCACGCGCGGGCTGGTGCTGACCGACGCCGACGGCAACATAGCCGACACACGGTTCTCCAAATGCTGCGGCGGCCACACGGAACTCTTCTCCACCTGCTGGCAGGACGCCGACAAGGAGTATCTGCCGGCGCAACCGGACCCGTGGTGCGACCTTTCGGACATGTCGGCGTCCGGACGCGAGGCTTTCTTGCAACTGATACTCAAGGACTACGACCGCGAGAAGTATGTGCCTCAGGACTGGCAGGTCACCGTATCGGGTGGGGAAATCCGCGAGCGGCTTATGGCCGTGTATGGCGTTGACCCCGGGAAAATCAGGGGACTCGAGGCCGTGAGCCGCGGACCCTCGGGGCGTATCCGCGAACTGCGCATCCAAGGCTCGCTGCGAGACATAGTCATAGGCAAAGAGCTTGCAATCCGGCGGTTGCTGCATCCGCGCTGCCTCTACAGCTCGGCATTCCACATCGAGTGCGACGCCGATTCCTTCCGGCTTCACGGCCGGGGCTGGGGACACGGCGTGGGACTGTGTCAGATCGGAGCCGCACGCATGGCGCAGCAAGGATACTCGTTCGCCGACATTCTTAACTTTTACTATCCGGGCACATCCCTGACACAACTATATGATTAAGACAGCCAAATCACCCTGGGCGTGGATCCCCACGCTGTATGTGGCCGAAGGTCTACCCTACTTTGCGGTCAACACGCTGACGGTGCTGATGTACACCAACATGTCGGTTAGTCTGGCCGAGATGACATTCTACACGGCCTGGCTCTATCTGCCATGGGTAATCAAACCGTTCTGGAGTCCTTTCGTCGACCTGTTCGGCACCAAGCGTGGCTGGATCGTCACGATGCAGCTACTGTTGGGAATCTCGATGGCGGCGGTGGGACTGCTGCTTCCGGCCCCCTTCTTCTTTACGGCGACTCTCGCAGTATTCTGGCTGATGGCCTTCTGCTCTGCGACCCATGACATAGCGGCCGACGGCTACTATATGCTGGCGCTCGACCCGCATCAGCAGGCCGCCTTCGTGGGTGTGCGCTCCACATTCTACCGGATAGCGTCCGTAATCGGTCAGGGAGGCCTGGTTATGCTGGCCGGATATCTGGAGAAGTGCATGAATTCGATTCCGGCGGCATGGAGCGTGGTATTCTACACGCTGTCGGCATTCTTCCTGCTCATCACGCTGTATCACAGCATATTTCTGCCCCGCAGCGACCGCGACCATCCTGTGCCGGACGTCACAGCGCGGACCATAGTGCGCGATTTCTGCATGACGTTCGTCACCTTTTTCCGCAAACCGCACATAGTGTCGGCGCTTCTGTTCATGCTTCTCTACCGGTTGCCCGAGGCGATGTGCCTGAAGCTGACGCAGCCCTTTATGCTGGCACCGCTTGACAAAGGGGGCCTCGGACTGAGCACGGCACAGGTGGGCTTTGCCAACGGCACGGTCGGTGTAATCGCGCTGTTAGCGGGCGGAATATTGGGAGGTCTGGCCATAGCGCGCGACGGATTGAAACGCTGGCTCTGGCCCATGGCACTGGCACTGACATTGCCTTGCCTGTTCTACTGCGGACTTGCCATGTTCCAACCCGACAACTACGCGCTGATATGCGCGGCTGTGGGCATCGAGCAGTTCGGCTACGGGTTCGGATTCACGGCCTTCATGCTCTACCTGATCTACTTCAGTCAGGGACCGAGCAGCACGTCGCACTACGCGTTCTGCACGGCGTTCATGGCGCTGGGCATGATGGTTCCCGGCATGTTTGCCGGCTGGATCCACGACGTGCTGGAGCAATACAACATCACGGGACTGTCGGGAGCGCAGGGCTACGTCAACTTCTTCTGGTGGGTGATGCTGTGCTGCGTGGCCACCTTCGCGGTGTGTCTGCGCCTGCACATCGATCCGGCCTTCGGCCGTAAAAGCAATAAGGAGATTAAGGAATAACCGGGCATCGTGAAAGCTGCAACGTCAGTCATAGTGAAAGCGTCAGTCGGCATAATCCTATGGATTGCGCTGACGGGACTGTGCGGATGCTCCACGACGAAATTCGTGCCCGACGGAAGCCTCCTGCTCGACCGGGTGGAGGTGGATGTCAATGATTCGACCGAAACGTTCACGAGCCGGGAATTGCTGGGATATGTGCGGCAGAAGCCTAACAACCGGTTCCTGAATCTGGCCCGGCTGCGCCTCGGGGTCTACAATCTGTCGGGCAAGGATTCCACACGGTGGTACAACAAATGGGTGCGCCGGCTCGGTGAGCCGCCCGTGGTGTTCAGCGCGGCTGCCGCCGAGAACGACGCCATGCAGCTGCTGCGTGCCGTCAACAACGCGGGATTTCTGAAGGCTACGGTGACTACAGACTCGTTTCCCGACCACCATAAACGGAAGACCCGCCTGCGGTTCACGGTCAATACGGGACTTCCGCATATTTTAGGTTCGATTGAATATGAGTTCCCCAACGACACGATCCGCCAAATCGTGATGCGCGATTCGTTGCGGTTTCCAGTGCGCGTGGGGGATCCGCTCGACCGCAATCAGCTGGAAGTGCAGCGCGACTTGGTGACACGGCGGCTTCAGAACAACGGCTATTGGGAATTCGGCAAAGAGTATGTGACCTTCAACGCCGACACCACCGAAGGCTCGCGCATGGTGGATCTGACAATGCGTATACTGCCTCCGCGCCGGATGGCCGGCATGGAGGACGCGCCGCAGAGGCACCGCCGCTATCTGGTGCGCAACATAGTCTGCATCCCCGATTACGACGGCTCCACCACGCCCGATCCCCACGATTATCAGGCCAAGGATACCGTGCAATACAAAGGGATGACCATACTCTACGGCAAGAATGCCTACCTGCGTCCGGGCGTGCTCCGCGAGAACTGCTTTTTCCGCCAGGGAGAAGAGTACCGTATCCGGGATCTTGAGAACAGTTACGCGGCATTCGGGCGGCTTCCGATATTGAAATTCATCAACATCCGCACGTTCCCGGCGGGATCGCTCGGCGACACGGGCCTGGTGGACGTCTATATCCTGCTTACGCCGGGGCTGAGCCAGTCTTTCTCGCTTGAAGTGGAAGGCACCAATTCCGAGGGCGACCTGGGCGTGGCGCTTGCGCTGGCCTATGCGCACCGCAACATAGCGCGCGGATCGGAGGCCCTGAACGTCCGCTTCCGGGGCTCATATCAGGCTCTGAACGGCAATCTCGAGGGATTCCTGCACAACCGCATGATGGAGTACGGCGTGGAAACGGCGCTGACTTTCCCAAAATTCAAGGCGCCTTTCCTGCGCGACAGTTTCAAGCGCCGCATCCACGCCTCGACCGAGCTGAACCTTTCGATCAGCTATCAGGAACGGCCCGAGTACACGCGCATCATTTCCACCGTGGGATGGAACTACAAATGGATGCGGCGCAACAACCGCACGCGGTTCGTGCTGACACCCATCGACATCAACTATGTGTATCTGCCGGCCAGCACCAACGATTTCATCGATCAGATCGCACCCGACAATCCCCTGCTGCGTTATAGCTACGAGGACCACTTCATAATGCGCATGGGATTCCAGTTCTACCATACCAACAAACGACAGGGCGGACCGGGGGTGTACCAGCCTCTGCAACGCGACATCGTGACGTTCCGGGCCAATACCGAGATAGCCGGCAACCTGCTGTTAGGGCTGTCGTCGATATTCAGCAAACGCCACAATTTCCATGAGGACCCCTACAAATGCTTCGGTATCCGCTACTCGCAGTATTTCCGATTTGACGGCGACTTCACCTACCTGCACAGCTTCGACCACCGCAACGCGCTGGCGTGCCATGCCGGACTCGGCGTCGGCGTGCCCTACGGCAACTCCTCGGTGATGCCGTTCGAGAAACGCTTTTACGGCGGCGGTGCCAATGGAGTGCGCGGCTGGGCGGTGCGTACGCTCGGTCCGGGACGGTTCCCCTCCTCCAATTCCCAGTCGGACTTCATGCGCCAATGCGGCGACATTCACATCAACCTGAATGTGGAATACCGCGCAAAACTGTTCTGGGTGGTCGAGGCCGGCCTTTTCATCGATATCGGAAACATCTGGACAATACGCGATTACGAGACCCAGCCGCACGGCACGTTCCGTTTCAACAGTTTCTACAAGGAACTGGCGGCGGCCTATGGCCTCGGCATACGTCTGGACTTCAACTATTTCCTGATTCGTTTCGATCTGGGCATGAAAGCGCACAATCCCGCCATCGGCGAGGAGCCGTGGCCGCTGATTCATCCCAACTGGCACCGCGACCACGCCTTCCACTTCTCGATCGGCTATCCGTTCTGACGGGCCGCGAAACAGATAATTCAAATTACACCGAAATCACACACATCACGATATGAAGCATTTAGTAATCTTTGATCTTGACGGCACACTGCTCAATACCATCGCCGATCTGGGCAACGCATGCAACCATGCACTCGAGGAATGGGGCTACTCGACCCATCCCCTCTCGGCCTACAATTATATGGTCGGCAACGGTGTCCGCAAACTACTGGAGCGCGCCGAGCCTGACGCCGATTCTGAAATGATCGACAAACTGCTGACAAGTTTCCGGGCCTACTACGACCGGCACTGCACGGACCAGACCAAGCCGTATCCGGGCATCACCGAGCTGCTGTATGATCTGTCGGACCGCGGAATAGCCCTGGCCGTAACTTCCAACAAGTATCAGTCGGCTGTGACCAAGATCATCAGCCATTACTTCCCGGAGATAAAGTTCGCTGCTGTCCTGGGCGAATCGGGCAACCGGCCCAAGAAACCGGATCCGTCGATCGTGTTCGAGGTGCTCAACGAATCGCCGTGCCCTAAGCGCGACGTGCTGTATGTGGGCGACTCGGGAGTGGATATGGAGACGGCACGCCGGGCATGTCTGGAGTCCGTAGGCGTGACGTGGGGATTCCGGCCGGTGTCGGAACTGCGTTCCGCCTATGCCGACCATATCGTGTCGTCGCCCGAGGAAATACTGCGCATCGCCCTCCGCGAAATCTGATCGGACCTATTATGATGAGACATTTATATCATCTCTCTATGCTCATGCTGCTATTGCTGGCATGTTGCATAACCGCTTGCACTGATCTCAAGAATCAAGAAGTACTAAACCGTGCGGAATCTCTGATGGAAGATCACCCGGATTCTGCTTTGACTATTCTTAAAGGGATCGAAAAATCGAGTCTTAGTTCAAAAGAAGAACTGGCTCGATATGGTCTCCTGATGTCGATGGCACTCGATAAGAATTTTATCGATACAACATCATTTGATGTATTGCAACCGGCGATTGACTACTACCTCGAAAAAGGGAATCCTACAGAGAAACTTCGCACGTACTACTATCAGGGACGCATATTTCAGAACCGGGGAGACCGGGATAAGGCCCTGAATTCTTTTATCAAAGGAATCGATGTATCTACAGAGAGTAATGATTCCTTGTGCATAGCAAGGACTCTTGTTGCACAAGGAGGATTATACGACGAATTCTACGACTTAGATAGTTATATTAACTGCCACTTAAAAGCTGCTAAAATCTATAAACACTTATCTTATAAGTGGCATGAGTTTGACTGCTTGCTTAATGCCCTTAATGGATATATTGCGTTGGATAACAAGACAAAAGGAGACAGCATATTAGCATTATGTGTTGAATTCAAGGATTTAGACAGTATTCAGAACCTTACTCTAAACGAATACAAACTATCATATGCCAATAGATTGGGGAATATCCATGATATTGAAAATCTAATAAAAAATCAAGCAGAAAATTCCAACCTTGACACCGATGGCCAACTCAACCTTGCATTAGCATATAACAAGGTTGGCAAAAATAAAGAGGCTATACATCTACTTAGTTCTATTAATACTGAGCAAGTGTATGATACACTCAAGTACTTGGCAATCTCAGTTCCAATTTTTGAGGATATGGGCAATTACAAGGATGCTCTTGCAGCCTATAAAAATTATAGCCATAAAATGGATTCTATAACCATGCTGAGATTTGATCAAAAGTCAAAATCCATTGAGGAAAAACATCAAATAGAACTCCAAGCCCAACAGGAGGCAAGAGAGAAAACCAAAATCATCTGGAGTTGCGTCACAGGGATTATATTTCTTATTTTCATTGTAGTTATTCTATCCCTGCTGTTCCGCAGTAATAAAACGCAGAAAGATTTAGCCCTTGAGAAAGCGAAAAATACGGAGCTTGAAAACGAAAACCTTAAAGCGGAAAGAGACAAAAAAGCTTTAGAGGCGGAGAATCTGGCTCACCGGGTTGAAATATTGGAGAATGAGAGTGCTAGTCTGAAGGAATTAATGGACTCGCAGGAAGAATTACCGTCAGAAGTTCAGGAAGCCATAAAAGTACGCATTGAGATGTTAAATGCTTTAATGGCCGGTTATATCACCAACAATGACCGGTATGAGAAACCCTATGATACGTGGATTAAGGAGCTTACCGACAATACCGAAGAGTTCATGAACAGTAATCGACTTGCATTTCAAGCTTCACATCCCCGGTTTATTCAGTATTTCGAGGATCATGGCTTGACAGTAAGCGAAATCAATTATGTATGTCTTTACGCCATCGGCTTGAAAGGTAAGGAAGTCGGGAGCTACATGAAGATGCGCAGCCATGTGAATATCAGCAGTGCCATACGCAAAAAACTCGGCATAGACAAGCACGAGACAAACATCGGCATTTACGTGCGCAAACTCCTGAAAGAATTTTAAGATATCAAGGCACGGAACCGAACGGCAAAAGCTCTATCTATTGGAAATATAAAGATATCACGGCACGGAACTTAACGGCAAAAGCAACGCTTTTAGCCTACTCTGAACTTACAGAAACTCACAGAATTATATCAAATGTTTGTAATTTTGCCGTTTGCCACAGACCTGCTGACGCAGGTGAGAGGGAACTTGCTCAGAAAGAGCCGAGCTCAGGCGGTGTGGACACCGCCGCTCCAGTAGCTGACTGGAATGACGACGTCCACGTCGTCAACATGTAGACACAGAGCTCATGCAAGCGGTGGGGATACCGCCAGGCAAAAGCGAGTATAGAAGCATTCTGAGCAAGTTCCGATACCTGCGTCAGCAGGTCTGTGGCAACGGCAAAAAGAAGCGCAAACTTGTCATATAGTTAATTCTGTGAGCTTCTGCAAGTTCGTTCAGTGTCGGCAATAAGCACCGCGGATGCCGTTAAGTTCCGTGCCTTGATAATCTTTAAATCCCAACATCCGAAAGTTGAATGACTTTCTTTTGCCGTTGTCACAGCTCCTACTACTCCTGTCACTCCTGTTCCCCTGTCTGAACCCCCAAGGGAGCCTCGCGACCGTGAAATTTGATAGCTGCTCCTGTCTCAGACAGCCTTCGCGGGAATTGCGCGTTATATGAAAGTCTGAAGGACGTTGCGCAGAAATAAATTTCTACCCAAATTGCATTACGCTGATTTTCTGCCATTTATAAAAATAAAAATTCCCCAAATGTGAAAGTTTTATTTTGGGGATGAAAGTTTCCCATTGTAATTTTGCAACATCAAATCAATCAAAACACACATATGAATATGAAAAATTTATCACATGCAGGCGGTGTGGACACCGCCATTCCAGTAGCCCACTGGAGCGACGACGTCCACGTCGTCAACCTTTGATCGCACAGCACATTCTTAATATCTCTTAGTTTTGATACATTTCCAGCCGTAAAAATAAGAATTTAGTCATGGATCCTTAGGAAGAATTGCCCTTATGTCAAACTTTTGATACCCTTGCGCGGAAATCCGAATATTGCCTATATGTAATTATCTACAGTTTAACACATTGCATTTTGGCGCCGTCAAACTTTTATCCTTGATTGAAAACTTTCCTGATTGTAACTTTGCAGCTTAAGCGCATGATAAATTATGAAAACATCGAATTTGGAGTTTTAACAGCATATATTTTTGTCATCTACTTGGAGGTTGTTAAGGGTTTAATTCAGCTTCCGCATGTTGGAATTTGAATAAGTCGATAATTACAGTTGGCTGAGGCATTCTCGCAGTCAACAACAGGGCTGCTCTATTTCGGTAGAGGTTGAAAACCTCCGTTCCATATCGGCGACGTGGACGTCGCCATTCCAGTAGCCCACTGGAGCGATGACGTCCACGTCGTCAACCTATGATCGCGAAGCACCTACTGTCAATGTTAAAGATAAAAGTCTGTGTAAATCTGCAAGTTCAGTGTAGGCTGAAAGCTCCGCTTTTGCCGTTCAGTTCCGTGCCTTGATATCTTTAAAATTCCAACATGCGAAAGTTGTGGATTCCCTTTTTATCCGATTTTAGAGAATTATTCCTTTGGATTTTATCCGGAACCCAAGTTTCACAAATTGGTTTTATTAGATTATCATTGCACAGGATGACAATGAAATCCTCCACCATGTCGAGATACCACGTAAGATCGGAGACAACGTCACATCAGACAGTACAGAAACATGGTCTCCGACCAAGTCGTATCGCTCCTGTCCGTCCCCACGAAGGTCGGTGCCAGCTGATACTGTCCCGTCCATCGTGGGGTTGATGAGAAACAGCCTCTTCGAGGCAATCAGGTCGGTACCAACATATTATAGGTGCGACATATGCGATGATTATGGCCGTGTCGGACGGACAATGAAATGGCCGCCCGGAGATCCGGACGGCCATCGTTATCTAAGGAATTGTAGTGTCAGTATCAGATCACGCCCTGAGCAAGCATGGCGTCGGCGACCTTCATAAAGCCGGCTATGTTGGCGCCCTTCATGTAGTTGATGTAGCCGTCGGGCTGCTGTCCGTATTCCACGCATGCCTCATGGATGTTGAGCATGATTTCATGGAGTTTTGCGTCAACAGTTTCGGCGTTCCACTGGAGATGTTCGGCATCCTGCGACATTTCGAGACCGGATACGGCCACGCCACCGGCGTTGACTGCCTTGCCGGGAGCATAAGGCACTTTGTTGGAGATGAAGCAGTCGATAGCCTCGGCCGTGCAACCCATGTTGGACACTTCGGCAACCATCAGCACCTTATTGTCGACAATCATGCGGGCGTCGGCCTCGGAAACCTCGTTCTGCGTAGCGCAGGGCAGGCAGATGTCGACCTTCTGTTCCCAAGGCTTGCGGCCGGGGTAGAATGTCGAGCCGGGGAACCGGTCGGCATAGGGAGCCACGATATCGTTGCCGCTGGCGCGGAGCTCGAGCATGTAATCAATCTTCTCGGCATCCAGACCTGCGGGGTCATAGATGTATCCGTCGGGACCGGAAATGGTCACAACCTTCGCGCCCAGTTCAGTGGCCTTGGTAGCGGCGCCCCATGCAACGTTGCCGAATCCGGAGATAGCGACAGTCTTGCCCTTGATGTCGGTCTTGAGGTCCTTGAGCATGCTCTCCACGAAGTAGAGGGCACCGAAACCTGTAGCTTCGGGACGGATCTTGCTACCGCCGAACGAGAGGCCTTTGCCGGTGAAGGTACCGGTATTCTCACGTGCGAGTTTCTTATACATTCCGTACATGTAGCCGACTTCGCGTGCGCCGACGCCGATATCGCCTGCGGGCACATCGCGGTCGGGACCGAGGTTGCGCCAGAGTTCGAGCACGTATGCCTGGCAGAAGCGCATGATTTCAGCGTCGCTCTTACCGCGGGGGCTGAAGTCGCTGCCGCCTTTGGCACCGCCCATAGGCAGCGTGGTCAGTGCGTTCTTGAAGGTCTGCTCGAAGCCGAGGAACTTCAGGATCGACAGGGTTACGGAAGCGTGGAAACGGATACCGCCCTTGTAGGGACCGATGGCGTTGTTGAACTGCACGCGGTAGCCGATATTGTTCTGGACTTCTCCCTTGTCGTCGACCCAGGTGACGCGGAACGTGAAGATACGGTCAGGCTCGACCATACGTTCGATCAGCTTGGCTTTCTCGTACTCGGGATGCTGGTTATATACTTCTTCAACGCAAAGAAGGACTTCGCGTACTGCCTGGAGATACTCACTCTCACCGGGGTGCTTGGCCTCCAGGTTGGCCATGATTTCATTGATGTTCATGACAAAAGATTTTAGTTTTTAAGGTAGTTTTTCAAGGTATTCGGGATTTAAGGGCCCCCCGCTGACATATTGCTGTGAAAGTTTCAGTCCAACAGCGTCCGAACCCTGAATCCGTTTACAAACTTACAAATT
Organism: Bacteroidales bacterium; assembly: GCA_029007645.1. Taxonomy (GTDB): domain Bacteria; phylum Bacteroidota; class Bacteroidia; order Bacteroidales; family Muribaculaceae; genus Lepagella. The sequence continues at coordinate 26,663 of JAQXIE010000095.1, read as the reverse complement.
AAAAATGGAAATACCAAGAAAAAACAGCGATAAAAAAATGCAAAAAAATCTCCCGCCTTGCGGCGGGAGACCTTTTAGCTTATTTCAGACTCTAATTAGTTCTGAGTGAAGATTACGATACGGTTCCAGTCGTTCTGAGCCTCGTTGTTGTAAGGCTGAACCTCGGAGCCATCCCACTTAACAGTGAGGCGAGAAGGATCGATTCCGTACTCGTCGGTCAGGACCTTAGCAACGGCGTTGGCACGACGCTCGGACAGACCCATGTTGTACGCGGCGCTACCGGTGTTGCGGTCAGCATAACCTACGATAGCGATCTTTTCCTCGGGGTTAGCCTTGAGCCACTCGGCCATGTTGTAGATGTTGACCTGTTCGGTAGGAAGGATAGCGTCGCTGTTGATGGTGAAGCGAACGGTAGCCATAAGAGGAGCGTTCTTGCATTCCTTCTGCGGGGGGCAGGGGAGCTGAGCCTGGAGAGCGGCAACTTCCTGACCGCAAGCGAGGAGCTGAGCGCGGAGGTCGTTAACCTGGCCGTTGAGAGCAGCGATCTGCGAAACATATTCGCACTCGTTGAACTTGTTCCAGCCGCGGCCACCGATGTTGAAGTTGAAACCACCCATAGCCTGAACTACAGCGTCGATCGAGTTACCGGTCGAGTAGTTGTTCCAGTTGTCTCCGTAGAACTGAGCGCGAGCCTCAGCGAAGAAGTCAACATACTTGCAGAGACGCAGACGGAACTGGATACCTGCGGAAACAGGCAGTGTCCACTGTACGCGTTTGCTGTGCGACTTGCGGTAAGCGGCAGCGTCGTTGTTGCTTGTGAACTCAGGCCACTTCTTGTCTGCGTTGTAGAAATCCCAGCTGGCTGCACCACCGAAACCGAAGAACGGGATGATGCTGAATACGCGGTTGGGGTTAACGTTGAACGAGTTCAACATATCCCACATCATTTCCAGCTGCAGGTTAACTGACTTAAAGCGAACCCAAGCATCTTTGGTGGGCTCTGTGAAGCGTGTAGGAGCGTCAAAGTGGTATGCGCCACCCAGTGCTTTGAAGCGGAAGCCGATGTAGGGAGATACCCAACGGCCAACACCAACACTGTAGACTGCCGTCCACTTCTTGCCCTCTACGGAGTTCTGAGTGTCCTCAGTGATGCCGCGCTCTACGAGAGGCTGGTTACCACCGGCGCTGATTTCGATGAACCAGTTGTCACGCCAATTGGAGAAATAGTGGTCCTTGTTGTCACATGTAAACTCATTTACTGAAACAGCGTCGTCCACGAATACGTCCTGTGCACTGGCCGGCGTGCCTACAAAAGCAGCAGCTGCAAGTGCAATTGCGTAGTAAAGATTCTTAGCTTTCATTACTTGTGATTTAGATTGTTAATTTTCCTTTATCTGATTAACATTAAAACACCTAAATAGTTTTATTCATTTGGCATTTTAACGCATGGACAGCCTAGTTTTTTCTTAACATTTTGCAAAATTACACATATTTTTTAAAAAACAAATAATACATCGTAAATTTTTTAACATTTCGCACATTTTTGGCCTATTGTTCAATTTTGACTAATTTTACGGCATGAACCTGAAACGGCGCTATAAAATAACAATCGAGGACGAGTCGCATCTGCACACCGTCTGGGAGAAAAATATATCTTATATATATATATGGGCGTTCGCCTGCATGGCGGCGGTTCTGCTCGGGTCGGTGGTATGGCTGGGTGTCGTGACCTACCGTAACAGCCGGTACGGAACGATGTCGGAAGCCAACCGCATAGCGAGCGAGCGGACTGCGATGCGCATCGATTCGATCAACCGGGTGCTGAGCACTAATCAGGCGTGGATAAACAACTTCCTGAACATCACCGACATAAGCCGCACACCGGCCGACTCGGTGCGGCACACGGCCATAGCCGGCGCCTACAATCCCGATTCACTGCCCGACGCTTCGGAAGCCGAAAAGCGCTTTATCTCGGACGCCGCCGAGCGCGAACGCTTCAACATTTCGGTTCTTGCGCCCCTTGACGCCGACGGCATGACCTTCTCGCCCGTGGCTGCGCAGCAGGTCATCTCCTCCGAAACCCGACGCGAGAACCAGGCTGTGGTGCTCCTCTTCTCCGAATCGCCCGTGCAGGCCATCGCCGACGGTACGGTATTGGCAGTCTACAGCGTGCCCGGACACGGCAACACGCTCCTGGTGCAGCACGGTCGTGGATTCGTGTCGTCGATATCGCATGCGGGCCAGCCGCTGGTCAATGTGGGCGATGCCGTGAACGTGGGCCAGCCCCTGGCCTTCGCCCCCGCTCCCGACGCCCGGAAGGCCCGTTGGGTGACACTGCGCATATGGCATAACGGGACCTCTCTGATACCCTACGACATAATCCCCTGATATTGCTATTTCATAGAAATTTTGTAACTTTGTTGATTGATACATGAGCAACTCCGAGACAGAAATAACGATATTAGGCAGTACGGGGAGCATCGGCACCCAGACTCTGGATGTGATCGAATCGCATCCCGATCGGTTTCACGCCGCCGTTCTGACGGCAGGCAGAAACTGGGAATTGCTTGCCCGGCAGGCACTTCGCCACCGTCCACGTCTTGTGGTAATAGCCGACAACAGCGTCTATCCGCAGTTGAAGGATGCCTTGGCGGGCAGCGGCATCGAGACGGCCTCGGGTCCGGAAGCGATAGCCGACGCCGCAGGGCTGCTCAGCGATGACATCGTGGTGGGCGCCATGGTGGGCTACAGCGGACTGGAGCCGACCCTGCGCGCCCTGGAAATGGGCAAGACCGTGGCTCTGGCCAACAAAGAGACGCTGGTGGCCGCAGGGCGCATCGTGACCGACACCTGCCGGCGCACAGGCGCCCGGCTGCTGCCTGTGGATTCCGAACATTCAGCCATATTCCAGTGTCTGCAGGGTGAAAGCCACGACAAGATCCGCAAGATCATACTGACAGCCAGCGGCGGACCCTTCCGCACCACCCAGGCCGATATGATGGACTCCATCACCCCGGAACAGGCACTGAAACACCCCAACTGGGACATGGGCGCCAAGGTGACCATCGACTCGGCGTCGATGATGAATAAAGGTCTGGAAATGATCGAAGCCCGCTGGCTATTCGACGTGGCACCCGAAGACATCGAGATCCTGGTGCATCCTCAGTCGGTGGTGCACAGCATGGTGGAATACATCGACGGCTCGGTCAAGGCCCAGCTCGGGCTCCCCGACATGCGCATGCCGATCCGTTATGCCTTAGGATACCCCGAGCGTCTCCCCTCGCGCGCCGAGCGCTTGTCGCTGACCGCGTACGGGACACTGACATTTGAAGAACCCGATTTCAATAAGTTCCCGCTTTTAGGCATCGCCTATCAGGCAATCGCCACCGGAGCCGCAGCCCCGACAGTGATGAACGCCGCCAACGAGGTGGCCGTCCGCGCCTTCCTGAACCGACAGATCCGATTCACCGACATGCCGCGCGTAGTCCGTGAGACTATGGATAAACTGAGCCATCTCACGGCCGACTCGGCCTCCGATATCCGGACGGCCCATGAACTGGCCACCCGCGCCGCTTCAGAACTGATAACTCTTTGACATATACTCAATTACCCTCAAATATTCTTTTAGACGTTGGATACATTTATAATCAAGGCGGTACAGCTGATTCTGGCATTCGCCTTTCTGGTAATAATACATGAGTTCGGACACTTCCTGTTCGCCCGCCTGTTCGGCGTGCGCGTCGATAAGTTCTACATATTCTTCGATCCCTGGACCGAGCTGTTCAAATGGAGACCGGGCAAATACGTCGGCGGTCTGGGCAAGACCCGCAAACTGAAAGGTTGCGATGACGCGGACGAAGCGACCGACCAAGCGCCGCAACCGGTCAGGAAAAAGAAAAAAGGCTTCTGGGGCGACACCGAGTACGGCATCGGGTGGCTGCCGCTTGGGGGTTATTGCAAGATTTCGGGCATGATCGACGAGTCGATGGACACGGAGCAGATGAAGCAGCCGGCTCAGGATTGGGAATTCCGCTCCAAACCGGCGTGGCAGCGACTTCTGATCATGGTGGCCGGAGTGCTGTTCAACTTCCTGCTGGCGATACTGATATACGCGGGGCTTGTCTATGCCACAGGCGAGAAATACGTTCCGCTGCAGGAAGCCCGCATGGGAATGAACTTCAGCGGCGAAGCCCGCAAGATCGGGTTCCATAACGGCGACATACTGCTCAAGGCCGACGGCAAGAAGCTGGAGAATCCGTATGAGGCGATCACGGAGGTAGCCCAGGCCACGACCGTGACCGTGCTGCGCGACGGCAAGGAGACCAATGTGCATATACCTTCGGACTTCCTGTTCAGGCTTGACGAAGAGGCCAAAAGCGACACGGCCAGGTTGAGTCTGATGACCTACCGCATGCCTGCGCAAGTGACACAGCTGATGCCGGGCGAGGGAGCGGCCAAGGCAGGCATCCGTGAAGGAGACCGCATAATAGCCGTCGGAGGCAGGCAGACGCCCGACGTGATGGAGTTCATGCAGACTCTTGAAGGTCACGACAACCAGACCGTGGCGATCACCCTGCTGCGCGGCGACATGCAGCATCCCGACACGCTGACGCTGCCTGTGGCGCTCTCCGACAATTCCAAGATGGGCATCGGCCTGGAGGTGAATCCCACAGCCTTCTTCAAGACCCGTGAAATCAAATACAACCTGTTCCAGTCCGTGCCCCGTGGCATTGAGATGGGTACAGAGAAACTGACCAGCTACGCCAAATCGATGAAACTGGTCTTCACCAAGGAGGGAGCTAAGTCGATCGGCGGTTTCGGTGCGATAGGCTCGATCTTCCCCGACTCGTGGGACTGGATAGCGTTCTGGAACATTACGGCGTTTCTGAGCGTGGCGCTGGCGTTCATGAACATATTGCCGATACCGGCCCTGGACGGCGGACATGTGATGTTCCTGCTGTATGAAGTGATCTTCCGCCGCAAGCCGAGCGAGAAATTCATGGAACGCGCCCAGATCTTCGGCATGATCCTGCTGATAGGGCTGCTGATCTATGCCAACGGAATGGACATAGTGAGACTCTTTAAATAAAGAAATTCAATGAAGACAATCAAGCTGAAACCCGGCAAAGAGGAATCGGTGCTCCGGCGCCATCCGTGGATATTCTCGGGAGCGATCGCGAGCTTGTCCGCGGGGCTCAACGAGGGCGACCTGGTGACGGTGACCGACAGCCGCGGCGAGGTATTGGGCACCGGACATTACCAGATAGGAAGCATCGCGGTGCGCATGCTTGAATTCAACTCCTCGGCGCTGCCCGACGACTTCTTCATGCAGCGCCTGGAGAGCGCGTTCCGGCTCAGGGAGACACTGGGACTGATCCGGCCCGACAACGACTGCTACCGGCTTGTTCACGGCGAGGGAGATTTTCTGCCGGGGCTGGTTGTCGACATATATGGCGACACGGCCGTGATGCAGGCTCACAGTCCGGGCATGCACATGGCGCGCGGAGAAGTGGCCGACGCGCTGACGATGCTGCCGGGCGCGCGCATCCGCAATGTCTATTACAAATCGGACACCACCCTACCCTTCAAGGCCGGACTTGATGCCGAAAACGGGTATCTGATCGGCCAGTACGACGGAAATATCGCGACGGAAAACGGGCTTCAGTTCAACATCGACTGGCTTAAGGGTCAGAAAACAGGCTTCTTCGTCGACCAGCGCGAGAATCGCGCGCTGCTGGAGAAATTCGCCCGGGGGAAACGCGTGCTGAACATGTTCTGCTACACCGGAGGGTTCTCGGTCTACGCCATGCGCGGCGGCGCCCTGCAGGTCGACTCGGTCGACTCGTCGGCCAAGGCCGTCTCGCTGACCGAGGCCAACATCCAGCTGAACTTCCCCGACGATCCGCGCCACCATGCATACACCGAGGACGCCTTCAAGTTTCTCAGCGACATGAAAAAGGACGAGTACGACCTGATAATTCTGGATCCGCCGGCATTTGCCAAACACCGCGGCGCGATCAAAAACGGACTGATCGGCTACCGCCGGCTCAATACGCGCGCATTCGAGAAAATCAAGCCGGGGGGCATCCTGTTCACGTTCAGCTGCTCGCAGGCCATCTCGCGCGACATGTTCCGCATGGCCGTGTTCACAGCCTCGGTCAAGGCCGGACGCCGCGTGCGCATACTGCATCAGCTGTCGCAACCCGCCGACCATCCGGTCGACATCGCCCACCCCGAAGGCGAATACCTGAAGGGTCTGGTGCTCCAAGTGGAATGAAACAAGAGTCTATCCGACAATATCAATATTGATTATGAACAAGATAATACCTGCCATTATGCTTGGCACACTTTCCGTACTGCCTGCCGCCGCAGTGGTGGACAAGAATTTCAATTATCATGTGGACCGCTTCGCCGACATCGAGGTGCTCCGTTACGAAGTACCGGAATTCGACCGGTTGTCGCTGCAGCAGAAAAAGATGCTGTACTATCTGGGCCAGGCCGCCCAGATGGGCCGCGATATAATCTGGGATCAGAACGGCCGTTATAATCTGCAGATCCGCCAGCTGCTGGAGAATATCTACAGCAACTATCAGGGCGACCGCAACAGCAAGGATTTCAAGGCCTTCGAACAGTATCTGAAACAGGTATGGTTCGGCAACGGCATCTATCACCATTACAGCACGGACAAATTCACACCCGGTTTTTCTGAAGCGTTCTTCACGGCGCAGGTCAACGGACTTCCGGCCGGCAAGCTTCCGCTGGAAACGGGCGAGACGCGCGAACAGATGCTTGCCAAGCTGACCAAAGTGATATTCGACCCCACCTATCTGGCCAAGCGGGTCAATCAGGATGGCACGGTCGACGTCGTGGCCACATCGGCCTGCAACCTTTACGGCGACGGAGTGACCCAGGCCGAGGTAGAGGAGTTCTACAACAAGAAGAAGGATCCTGCCGATCCCCGTCCGATCAGCTACGGCCTGAATGCCAAAGTTGTCAAGGATGCCGACGGCAAGCTCCGCGAAGAGACCTATCATCTGACGGGCCTCTACGGACCGGCCATCGCCGAGATCATCTACTGGCTCGACAAGGCCAAGGAGGTTGCCGAGAACGATGCCCAGAAAGCCTATATCACCAAGCTGATTGACTATTACATCACGGGCGACCTGAAACTGTTCGACGAATATTCGATACTCTGGGCCGAGGACACGAAGAGCGACGTCGATTTCGTGAACGGATTCATCGAGAGCTATGGCGACCCGCTGGGCATGACGGGCAGCTGGGAGAGCTACGTGAACTTCCGCAACGCGGCGTCGTCGAAACGCACGGAGACCATCTCGGACAACGCTCAGTGGTTCGAGGACAATTCCCCCGTTGACAAACGCTTCAAGAAGCCTCATGTCAAGGGTGTATCGGCCAAGGTGATCAACGCCGCGATGCTTGCCGGCGACGCCTTCCCCTCTACGGCCATCGGCATCAACCTGCCCAACTCCAACTGGATACGTGCCGAGCACGGCTCGAAATCGGTGACCATCGAGAATATCACCGAAGCCTACGAGATGGCCTCGCACGGCAACGGCTTCAACGAGGAGTTCGTGATTGACAAACCGACAGCCAAGATTATGGAGGACTACCTCTACATCACCGACATGCTTCATACGGACCTGCACGAATGTCTGGGCCACGCCTCGGGCCAGCTGCTTCCCGGCGTCGACCAGGATGCCCTGAAGGAGAACGGCTCGGCACTCGAGGAGGCCCGCGCTGACCTGTTCGCCCTCTACTATCTGGCGGATCCTAAGCTGCAGGAGCTTGGCATCCTTGACAATCCCAACGCCTACCAGGCCGAATATTACAAGTATATGCTCAACGGACTGATAACTCAGCTGAACCGCATCGAACTCGGCAAGGACGTAGAGGAGGCACACATGCGCAACCGTCAGCTCATCGCGAAGTGGGTTCTGGAGAAGGGCCGCAAGCAGGGCAAAGGGGGCAAGGATGTCGTCGAGCTCGTAAAGAAAGGTGGCAAGACCTACGTTAAGATCAACGACTATCCCAAGATGCGCCAGCTGTTCGGACAGCTGCTCGGCGAGATCCAGCGCATCAAGAGCGAGGGCGACTACAAGGGAGGCAACGATCTGATCCAGAAATATGCCGTCAAGATCGATCCGAAGCTGCACAAAGAGGTGATCAAGCGTTTCTCCACACTCGACATTCCTCCCTACCGCGGATTTATAAATCCCGTTTATACGGCAGTGACCGACGCCGACGGCGAGATTACGGACGTGACTATCTCCTGGCCGGAGACTTATGTGGAACAGATGCTGCGACTCAGCAAGGATTATTCACCGCTGACCCGTCAATGGAAATAAAGGAAATCAAACAATACTTTTTTGCGCACCGCAACGGCATCACGGCCGATGCGCTGCGCAAGGGAGGCTCCGGGTTCCGGACCATCTTCGGCGTGGAGCTGCCTCCGCTGTCTACGCTGGCGCGGAGCATAGGCTACGATGCCGAGTTGGCCGGGGCGCTGTGGGAGGACCGCGAGGTGCGCGAATCGCGCCTTCTCTCCTACTGGCTGATGGACCCCGAGGCTCTGACCCGGCAGGAATGCCTGGAACTTGCAGCCGGAGTCCGCGACCGCGAAGACGCGCAGATGCTTGCTTTCCGGGTGTTGAAACGTCGCGCAGACGCCGCCGGGATCCTCGAGGATCTCAACGCCGACACGCAGCTTGCCATGGCTGCCGCAGCCCTGCGGCAACATCTGAGCTGATTTAGCCGATACATATTCGAACTGAGTAAAGGGATAAGGTTGCCACCGCAGCCTTATCCCTTACTTTTGTTCCAAAAAAATGAAAGACAAGATTATCCATCTGCCGCTCAGCCGGATCCGGATGCAGAAACCGGTTATTGTCGCTGAAATCGGCACTCCTGCTTTCCCGGGCACACTTCCCGGACTTTCCTCCGGCAATCCATCCGGGGGTGATGCGCAGGCACGCGCGTCGGCACAACAATTTTCCATAGCTTTCAGTATGCAGCCGGCCGAGTTGCCCGGCTGGACCGGCGGAATGTCCGACTACCCTGCCACATCGGTCACCTTTACCTTTCCCGAGGGAGACGCGGCACGTGTACATGCATGGTTCAGCGGCAATTACAAGGGTGTGACGGCACCGGCGAGCACGACGCTGATCAGCAATGTGTCGCACGCCGTAAAAAGTGCGCTTGAGGCATACTTCGGCGCGGCCGCAGGCATGGATCTGTTCACCGCGCCGTTCCGCGTGGGATGGGTTCTGAGGATGAAGGACGGCAACCGGCGGATCTCCTCCCCTGCCGAGCTGATGCTGACCGGCCGACAGTCGCCATTGGTGGCGATATTGTCGCGCACATTCGAGGGCACATCGGTCACAACGCCAGTGGCTATCGTGAACCGCCCGATGCGGCTGATGATCACGCCGTCGCAACCGGTTTCCGAGTGGGGCGACGTGACGCACATCGACATAATCGCAGCGCCGCAGCCGTCGTTGATTCCTTCCGGGCTGCGCGTCTCGGGCGTCGGAACCCAGGAGGAGGAGGAGGAAAGTGAGCGTTACCTTTGCTACCAATATCCGCGATTAAAGTCCGAAATCATCGCCAACACAGCCTCGATACAGAATGATTTCCGCATCATAGCGTCTATTCCGGTCGGCGACATCACCGGCACCGACACTATGGCCGTGCCGATGACCGCCGGCGGACTGGGCAACTGGAAACTGCTGCCGAAATACAGCGACAACGGTACGTCGTCGGGCGGTGGCGACAACCCGGGAGACGGCGATGAGCCGCAGGCATGGGAACCGTGGATCGACAAGGAAACGGAGCCTCTGGACCTGGGGATGCCTGAGGAACGGAAATGGGTCCGTTCCATGATTTTGCGCGGTTGTTACGACCGGACGGCTCTCCGCGTGCAGTTGTACGGGGCACGGCATCGCGAGGACTGGCATCTGATAGCCGACGGATCACGGGGCTGGTGCGACGGCACTGCCATGGCCGGTTTCCGCTGGTTCAAGGTCCGCATCACGGGCAGCATGCGCCGCCGGGATTATCTCGACGCACTGACCTTCCGCCTGACACGCCACCGAATATGGCGATAAAGTCAGGCTGCGGCAACAAGTCCGCAGCCTGACTCTATTATGTACTGATGGTTATTTCCGTATATCAATATGCTATTTTCTTGCCATTATGGATGTAGATGTGGCCCTTGACAGGTTGTGCCACGCGTATACCCTGCAGCGTGTACCATGCCTGGTCGGTTACGATACCGTCGGCAATGTTCTTGATGCCGCTTTGTTCGGTCGGGAGCGCCAGGAAATGACCCGGATTGATATACACCTTGTATGTGCCCAGCAGTTCGCCGGCGGGCGACCACTGATACAACATACCGGCATCGGCCGATCCGCAGGCATCCGTGCCGTAAATATAACCCGAGTAGGGATTGACATATATACCGTAGGGGGTCGTCATTTTCTTAATGTCCTCGACCAGGCTGCCAGGCAAGGTCTCGGTAACGCCTTTGCTGCCGGCCGATTCCATAGCCTGCTTGGGATCGATGGTGAGGTAGTTGTACTGATATGCGCTCGTGGCGTAGGAATATACTGAGCCGATGGCATAGAAGGAGCCGTCGGCTGCCGTGGTGTTGTAGGTCGAGGCATAATTGAGTTTGACACTGCACTCGGCATCGGCCTTATCGGCCAGGACGGCATTGCAGTCCATGATGATGGTAGCCGGCTGTACCTCGTAATAGTCGCCGGGCGAGTTGATACAGAGATACTGGCCGCTTCGCGACATTATGCCAGACAGGTTGATCTGGCCCGTATCGACTGTGCGCTTCACCGTCATAGTCCCGGCATCGATCACGCTGACCGTGCTTTCGTATTCATGGTCGCCCTGATACGAATAGCCCCCGGAGTTGGCTACAAAGAGATGCCCGTTATAAAGAGCGATACCCTCCGGCTCATAACCGACCTCGACGGCCGAAACCACTTTGAAAGTCTCGACATCGATTTTTGCCACATAGCCTTTGGTAAAGTTTTTCACGCCGTCGACGGTGGTACACTCGTGCGCGTACGAGGTGACATACACATACTTGCCGTCGGATGCGAGCTTGCGGTTATTGGGAACATCTTCGGTCGCAGCTACCGCCTTGCCGGAACCGTCGATAAACTGCACGATGCCCGACGTACCGATTGCAACAGCCTCCAGGTTGTCGTGAACCAGGATTATGTCATTGGGGGTATCGCCGAGTTTCTCGCCGTTCACCTCACGGAACCACTCGTTGCTGACAATACGGCCATCCTCGAAATAAGAGAGAGTGCCGTTGTCCGACTGCCACAGACCTTCGTTGACGACGATGATTTTCTCGATAGCGGATGCTCCCATCGCGGCACCGACGCCGAGAAGTGTCAACAGTAACTTTTTGTAAAATTTCATAGCGAATATGTAAGTGTGAATTTAAAATTGCGACCAGGCATGGGATACCTGGGGATATGTTCATATTGCACGTCGAAGAGGTCGTTGACCTCGAACGAAGCTGTGAACCAGCGCCAGGCGCCGGTGAGTTTGACGTCGATATTGTCGTATGCGCCGAGCATATCGTCGGGGTCGGCGTACGACCACATGCGTTTCGAGACATGCAGGTCGGAGACTGTCAGGGTGACATATTTCCACCCGGCAACCGCCGTAATGCCGTACGAGAGGGCCGGCGAATAGCATATCGGTATATCGTAATTGTCGCTGTCCTCGGGATTTGTACGGTTCAGATCCTTCTGCCAGGTAAGCGACATCAGCAGCGAGAAGGTCCAGTTGCGGGGCGTGTATCGGACGGTACCGGTGGCATTAAGCCCGCGGCAATAAGTCTTGCCGTAGTTCATCATCGACCATGAATAGGTGCCCTTGAGCGGCAGACATACTATACGGTTGTCTATATGATTGATGTAGCCGTCGGCCTGAATTGCGAACATCCAGGGCTGTAGATCTGCATACTGATACTCGACACCGAGATTCCACTGGCGCGTATATTCAGGCTTGAGATTGCGGTTGCCGACCTGCGTATAATAAAGGTCGTTGAGCGTCGGGGCGCGGAAAATACATTTGTACCAGGCCCGCAGCGTGACTCCCCAGCGAGTATAGGCCAACGAAACCGAAGGGGTGAAACGGGAGAGCGGGCGCGCGGCACCGACCTGGCAGCTTGTGTAGTCCTTAAGATGCTGAAATAACACGCTGCCGGCGAAGCTGAAGCCCAGGTAACGGGCACGCAGCGCCAGAACGGCTTTCTCGTCGAATCGCCTTACGGGTTGGAAATGTTTCAGATCGGCAGCAAGCCATGACATTCTGGCATCATAACCGACATTGACCGACAGCCAGTTGAACGGAAGCCAGGCGTAGGCCGCCGAGCCGTATGCATCGTGCTGATGAAAATGATTGTCGGCGCGGACCGTGTTCTGGTTCTCGGGGTAGTCGGTGTTATAGCGCAGGTATTCGTAGGCATACTTCATGTTGAACTGCAGCAGATGCTTGCCATGAAAGTCATGCTTGTAGGACGCCTGGGCAAAGATATCCCTGTCCCATTCGCGGCCGACGTTGTTGTATCTGCCTGAAAGGCGACGCACGATGCCTCCCGGGCATCCGCGCTCGGAGAAGTATGCGTAGACATGCGAGCTGAATCCGCGATGGAAAGCGGCTCCCTCCACTCTGAAATATTCGATATCGGAATTGGTGCGACGGCCCACCGTGTCCTCGTACTGCGATTTGTAACGGAACGGATAATCCCCCTTCGAATTGAGATATTCGGCATCGACAAACGCGCTCCAGCCCTTGCGGCAGATCTGCCCGTTGACACGGCCGCGATAGGTATGGAATGAACCGATTCCGCCCAGCAAAGTCAATGAATCCCGTTGCGGGCGGCGCGTTTTGAGATATACGGTAGCGCCCGAGGCATATTCCGAGGCCGACTGGCATTGGTCGAGCTTGTTGGCATTGTAAAGCTGGACTGATTCGAGCGTGGAGAGCGAGTACTTGCCGAGGTCGACGGTGCCGTTCTGGGCGTTGGTGATCCTAATGCCGTCGATATATACGCCGACATGCTGCGAACCCATCGAACGTACGTTGATTGTTTTCAGTCCACCCAGGCCTCCCATATCCTTGATCTGGACCCCGGCGAAATACTTTAGGGCATCAGCGATTGAAGTGGATGAGAGGGACTCGAGTTCTTTTCCCGACAGCGTCTGGGATGTGGCCAGCGGCTCACGTCGCGCGGTGATAACTACATTGTCAAGACTATGAATACTGTCCGGTTCCTCGGCAAATGCCGACATACCGGTCATAAAAAGGAGCACAGCGGCCAACAGGAACTTACGTTCCGTCCTTCCTTCAAGCAGGTGTTTCATAATCTAATATCCCGTCCTCGCAGGATCTATATCATCTAAATATGCAGCAGCAGGTCTTCTGACTCGCTTCCAAACCGGAGTGCCTTCCCAGACCTGTCGGCCCAGTGGCTGTTACCGCCGGTTGTTACGGAAACTCACAGCAGCGGGACTGTTGGGGATTCTCACCCCATTCCCAATTATGTCGATAACGACACTGTCTGCACCTGCAAAATTACATAATTTTGCAAATATGACAAAAGACACCTATGATGCCGGTGTCTATTTCTCATAAAGAGATTGATTATTCGGGATATACCATGACCGGATTTTGGAGTTCGGCCAGGTAGCGAGCGGCTGCCAGGCGGGCGGCGGGAAGATCCATGAAGGAATAGTTTCCGCAGTCGCGCGGCGTCGCTCCGGGGACATCGCCTTCGAATTCGGATACGAATTTCATGGTCTCGCGCACCAGCTGCAATATGTCGGCGCTCTCCAGCTCGCCCTGCATTATCAGATAATTGCCCGTGCAACAGCCCATGGGGCCCCAATATACCACACGCTCCTTCCACTGAGGATGGTTGCGCAGAAATGTGGCAGCCAAATGTTCCATGGCATGAAGGGCACGCGGCGTCAGAGCCTCTTCGCGATTCGGGCGCGTCATGCGGATGTCGAAGGTGGTCAATACATCTCCGGCGGGGGTCCGGTCTCGCCGTGACACATAGATGCCCGGCTCGAGCACCAGATGATTTATCGTAAAACTCGCTATCTTTTCCATATCAAAAGTCAAAGTTAATAAATCCCGCTGAAAACGTCAAAAACAATTCGATGCCGGCGGCAAATGTAATTTTTTCACATTTGAAGGTCCCGAACGAAGGGAATACTGTTAAATCTGCAAATTAAGATTAAACCGGGCAACCATAGGGAAAACACGACGTTATGAAGGTAAGCAATATGGAAATCGGCATCGGTTTCGTGAGAAAACGCTGTCGAAAGTTTTGTTAGATATAGTTTATAGTGGAATCGTGAGGGGGCCGACGCTGTAGCGCCGGCCCCCTCTAATTCATATCAGTAATCCGTGGGGATTATTTATTTTCCGCCATAGCGTCGATCTCCAGGAATTCGTCGGGATTATCGGTAAGCTGCAGAGCTGCGAGCTCGTCCTTGTTGGCGACAACGAGCTTCTGATACTCGGGCAGACCGGTACCGGCGGGGATCAGGTGACCGCAGATTACATTCTCCTTCATGCCCTCGAGCGTGTCGGTCTTGCCGTTGATGGCAGCCTCGTTGAGGACCTTGGTCGTTTCCTGGAAGGAAGCGGCCGACATGAAGCTGGAGGTCTGCAGCGCGGCACGGGTGATACCCTGCAGGATCTGCTCGGAAGTAGCGGGCACTGCGTCGCGGACAACCATAGTCTTGAGGTCGCGGCGCTTCAGCGCGGAGTTCTCGTCACGCAGCTTGCGCTGAGTGATGATCTGACCCGGCAGATAGTTGGTGCTGTCGCCGGCATCCTCGATGTACTTCTTACCCCAGATATTGTCGTTCTCCTCCAGGAAGTCGCGCTTGTCGACGATCTGCTCCTCAAGGAATCCGGTGTCGCCCGGATCGAGGATACGCACCTTGCGCATCATCTGGCGTACGATCACCTCGAAGTGCTTGTCGTTGATCTTCACACCCTGCATACGGTATACGTCCTGTACCTCGTTGACGATGTACTCCTGAACGGCCGTGGGACCCATGATGTTCAAAATATCGGTAGGCGTGATGGCGCCGTCCGACAGAGGCGTACCGGCACGTACGTAATCCTGTTCCTGAACCAGGATCTGCTTCGACAGAGGCACGAGATATTTCTTGACCTCGCCGATCTTGGGAGTGACGGTGATCTCGCGGTTACCGCGCTTGATGTTACCGAACGACACGACACCGTCGATTTCGCTGACCACAGCGGGATTGGACGGGTTACGGGCCTCGAAGAGTTCGGTGACACGGGGCAGACCGCCGGTGATATCGCCGGCGTTACCTGCGGCGCGCGGAATCTTCACGAATACCTGACCGGGCTTCAGTTCCTCACCCTCGTCAATAAGCAGGTGGGCGCCCACAGGCAGTGAATAAGTGCGTATGATCTCGCCCTGTTCGTTGAAGAGCTGGGCGGCGGGAATCTTGGTACGGTCCTTGGACTCGATCATGATCTTCTCGGCCAGCTGCGAACCCTCGTCGCGCTCAACGCGGTAGGTGACGCCCTCGACAACGTTCTCGAAGCGAACCTTACCGCCGACCTCGGCGATGATGACGGCGTTGAAGGGGTCCCACTCGCAGATCATGGTTCCTTTCTTCACCTCGTCGCCCGGCTTGCAGTAGAGACGCGAACCGTAGGGGATGTTGGCGTTGAGAAGCACCATGCGGGTCTTGGGCTCGATGAGTCGGAGCTCGCCCATACGGCCAACAACGATGTCGTTGCCCTCGGCGTCCTTGATGGTACGGAGCTCGTCGATCTCGACGATACCGTCGTGACGGGCGGTGATATCCTTGACGGCGGCGACGTTACCGGCCACACCACCGACGTGGAACGTACGGAGGGTAAGCTGCGTACCGGGCTCACCGATGGACTGGGCGGCGATTACGCCGACAGCCTCGCCCTTCTGCACCATGCGGTGGTTGGAAAGGTTGCGGCCGTAGCACTTGGCGCAGACACCCTTCTTGGACTCGCAGGTCAGCACCGAACGGATCTCGACACTGTCGATGGGCGATTTCTCGATGGCCTCGGCAATCGCGTCGGTTATCTCCTCGCCTGCCTTCACAAGGACTTCGCCGGTGTAAGGATCGACCACATCGTGAACCGACACGCGGCCCAGGATACGCTCGGACAGTGTAGCCACGACCTCCTCGTTGTTCTTGATTTCGCGGCATACGAGGCCACGGAGCGTACCGCAGTCCTCCTCGGTGATGATCACATCGTGGGCCACATCGACCAGACGACGGGTCAGATAACCGGCGTCGGCCGTCTTCAGAGCCGTATCGGCAAGACCCTTACGGGCACCGTGCGTGGAGATGAAGTACTCCAGCACCGACAGACCCTCCTTGAAGTTTGCAAGAATCGGGTTCTCGATGATCTGACCGCCCTCGGCACCGGCCTTCTGCGGCTTGGCCATCAGACCACGCATACCGGCGAGCTGACGGATCTGGTCCTTCGAACCACGGGCACCGGAATCCAGCATCATGAAGACGGAGTTGAAGCCCTGGTCGGCCTCGGTCATCTGCTTCATGAGCACGTCGGTGAGCTGGGTGTTGACGTGTGTCCACACATCGATTATCTGGTTGTAACGCTCGGTGTTGGTGATGAGACCCATGGCATAGTTGTTCATGATCTCCTCAACCTGGGCGTGGCCTTCGGCGACGAACTGCTCCTTCTCCTTGGGGATGATGACATCACCGAGGTTGAAGCTCAGACCACCCTGGAAGGCCATGCGGTAACCGAGGTTCTTGATATCGTCGAGGAACTGTGCGGAACGTGTCACACCGCAAGCCTTGATGACGCGGGTGATGATGTTGCGCAGCGATTTCTTCGAAATGATCTCGTTGACATAACCGATCTGCTCGGGCACGAACTCATTGAAGAGCACGCGGCCCACGGAGGTCTCCTTGATCACATATACCTCGTTGCCGTTATCGTCGAGGACACGGACTTTGACCTTGACGGGAGCGTGCAGGGTGACGCGGCCTTCGTTATAGGCGATGCGGGCCTCTTCGGGACCGTAGAACACGCTGCCCTCGCCCATCGAGCCCTTGCGGAGCTTGGTGATGTAGTACAGACCGAGCACCATATCCTGCGAAGGCACGGTAATAGGCGCGCCGTTGGCGGGGTTAAGGATGTTGTGTGCGCCGAGCATCAGCATCTGGGCCTCGAGGATAGCCTCGTTGCTCAGGGGCAGGTGCACGGCCATCTGGTCACCGTCGAAGTCGGCGTTGAAGGCCGTACATGCCAGCGGATGCAGCTGGATGGCCTTGCCCTCGATCATGCGGGGCTGGAAAGCCTGGATACCGAGACGGTGCAGTGTCGGGGCACGGTTCAGCAGAACGGGATGACCCTTCATCACGTTCTCGAGGATGTCCCATACCACCGGTTCCTTGCGGTCTACGATCTTCTTGGCGCTCTTTACGGTCTTCACGATACCGCGCTCGATGAGCTTGCGGATCACGAAAGGCTTGTAGAGCTCGGCGGCCATGAGTTTGGGGATACCGCACTCATGCATCTTCAGTTCGGGACCTACGACGATCACCGAACGTGCGGAATAGTCGACACGCTTACCCAGCAGGTTCTGACGGAAACGGCCCTGCTTACCCTTGAGCGAATCGCTGAGGGATTTGAGGGGACGGTTCACGTCGCTCTTGACAGCCGACGATTTGCGGCTGTTGTCGAGCAGTGAATCCACGGCCTCCTGCAGCAGACGCTTCTCGTTGCGCAGAATCACGTCGGGAGCCTGAATCTCGATAAGACGTTTCAGACGGTTGTTACGGATTATGACGCGACGATAGAGGTCGTTGAGGTCGGAGGTTGCGAAGCGGCCGCCGTCCAGGGGCACCAGAGGGCGCAGTTCGGGCGGGATAACGGGCACGGCCTTGAGAATCATCCACTCGGGACGGTTGCGGTCCTTGGAGTTAAGGAATGAGTTGACCACCTGCAGGCGCTTCAGGGCCTCGGTCTTGCGCTGCTGCGAGCCGTCGGTATTGGCCTTGTTGCGCAGCTCGGCCTGAAGTTTCACCAGGTCGAGACGCTGCAGCAGATCATAGATGGCCTCGGCACCCATCTTGGCGATGAACTTGTTGGGATCGTCGTCGGGCAGGTTCTTGTTCTCCTCCGACAGGTTGTCCATGATCGACATGTACTGCTCCTCGGTGAGGAGTTCCTGGGGCTGGAGAAGCACCTTGTTGTTGGGCTCGAGCATCACCTCCTCGGTTCCGGGGTTGATCACCACGTAACGTTCGTAGTAGATGATATCGTCGAGTTTCTTGGAGGGAAGGCCCAGCAGGTATCCGATCTTGTTGGGAAGCGAACGGAAGTACCAGATATGTGCCACGGGCACGACGAGCTCGATATGTCCCATGCGCTCGCGGCGCACCTTCTTCTCGGTCACCTCGACGCCGCAACGGTCGCAGACGATACCCTTGTAACGGATGCGCTTGTACTTTCCGCAGTGGCACTCGTAGTCCTTGACAGGACCGAATATCTTCTCGCAGAACAGACCGTCGCGCTCCGGCTTGTAGGTGCGGTAGTTGATGGTCTCGGGCTTGAGGACCTCGCCGCTCGACTTCTCCTTGATCTCCTCCGGGCTGGCGAGTCCGATGGTGATCTTCGAGAAGTTGCTCTTTATCTTATTATCTCTTCTAAATGCCATGTTTTCTAACTTGTTCCAAACTTATTAATCGAGGGTGATGCTCAGGCCGAGACCGCGGAGCTCGTGCAGAAGCACGTTGAGCGACTCGGGAATACCCGGAGTGGGCATGGGATCGCCCTTGACGATAGCCTCGTAAGCCTTGCTGCGGCCCACCACGTCGTCGGACTTGATGGTCAGGATCTCCTGCAGGATATGTGCGGCGCCGAATGCCTCGAGCGCCCATACCTCCATCTCTCCGAAACGCTGGCCGCCGAACTGGGCTTTACCACCCAGAGGCTGCTGCGTGATCAGCGAGTAGGGACCGATGGAACGTGCATGCATCTTGTCCTCGACCATGTGGCCCAGCTTCAGCATGTAGATCACACCCACGGTGGCGGGCTGGTCGAAACGGTCGCCCGTGCCGCCATCGTAAAGGTAAGTCTTGCCGTAGCGCGGCAGACCGGCCTTGTCGGTCCATTCGTTCAGGTCGTCGAGACTCGCGCCGTCGAAGATAGGCGTGGCGAATTTCTCGCCCAGCTCGCGGCCGGCCCATCCCAGTACGGTCTCGAAGATCTGTCCCAGGTTCATTCGCGAAGGCACACCCAGCGGGTTCAGACAGATATCGACAGGCGTTCCGTCCTCCAGGAACGGCATGTCCTCCTGACGTACCACGCGCGACACGATACCCTTGTTACCGTGGCGGCCGGCCATCTTGTCACCGACACCGATCTTACGCTTCTTGGCGATGTATACCTTGGCCATCTGCATGATGCCCGAAGGCAACTCGTCGCCGATGGTGATGTCGAACTTCTTGCGGCGCAGCTCGGAATCGATCTCTTTCGACTTACGCATGTAGTTGGTGATCAGCTCGCCGACCATCTTGTTGACACGCTCGTCCTCGGTCCAGTTGGAAATGTGGACAGTCTCGTAATCGATCACCTCGGGCGACTTGAAGTCGATATTGTCGAAGGAACTTCCGGCAGGCACGATGTCGACGCCGATATAGTCCTTGACACCCTGCGACACGTGTCCCTTGAGCAAGGTGCGGAGCTTGCTGACCATCAGGTCGAGCAGTTCGGCCTGCTTCTCCTCGTATTCCTCGTCGAGGATGGGGAGCTGGGCGTTGGTGCTGTTCTTGCCGCTCTTCTTCTTGGTGGCCTTGCTGAAGAGGCTTGTGCCGATCACGACGCCCTTGAGCGACGGAGTGGCCTTGAGCGAAGCGTCCTTGACGTCGCCGGCCTTGTCACCGAAGATGGCGCGGAGCAGTTTCTCCTCGGGGGTCGGATCGCTCTCGCCCTTAGGCGTGATCTTACCGATCATGATGTCGCCGGGCACCACGTAGGCGCCGACACGGATTATACCGCGCTCGTCGAGATCCTTGGTGGCGTCCTCGCTCACATTGGGGATATCGGAAGTAAGCTCCTCCATACCGCGCTTGGTCTCGCGGACCTCCAGACTGTACTCGTCGACATGGACCGATGTCAGGATATCCTCACGGACCATGCGCTCGTTGAGCACGATGGCATCCTCGTAGTTGTAACCCTTCCAGGGCATGAAGGCCACTTTCAGGTTGCGACCCAGAGCCAGCTCACCTTTCTCGGTGCTGTAGCCCTCAGTCAGAATGTCGCCCTTCTCCACACGCTGACCCTTGTCGCAGATAGGACGCAGGTCGATGGTGGTACCCTGGTTGGTACGGCGGAATTTGGCTATTTTGTAGACCTTGGTAGCGGGTTCGAACTGTACGAACTCCTCGTCCTCGGTGCGGTCGTACTTGATACGGATCTCGGTAGCGTCGACAAACTCTACGACACCCGGGCCCTCGGCCATGATCTGCGTACGGGAGTCGCGGATCAACTGGCCCTCGATACCGGTGCCGACGATGGGCGCCTCGCTGCGCAGCAGAGGCACAGCCTGACGCATCATGTTCGATCCCATCAGCGCGCGGTTTGCATCGTCGTGCTCCAGGAACGGAATCAGCGATGCGGCGATCGAAGCGATCTGCAGAGGCGACACATCCATCAGGTCGAGCTCCTCGGGAGCCACGATCGGGAAGTCGGCCTCCAGACGGGCCTTGACCTTATTATCGATAAACGTACCGTCATCGTTGACAGGCGCGTTGCCCTGGGCGATGGTCTTGCCCTCCTCGATCTCGGCGGTCATGTAGACAACGTGGTCGTTGTCGAGATCGACCTTGCCGTTCTCCACCTTGCGGTAGGGAGTCTCGATGAAACCGAGGTTGTTGATCTTGGCATAAACACAGAGCGACGAGATCAGACCGATGTTGGGACCTTCAGGGGTCTCGATAGGACAAAGGCGTCCGTAGTGGGTGTAGTGCACGTCTCGCACCTCGAAACCGGCGCGGTCACGCGACAGACCGCCGGGACCCAGGGCCGACATACGGCGCTTGTGCGTGATCTCGGCCAAAGGGTTGGTCTGGTCCATGAACTGCGACAGCGCGTTCGTTCCGAAGAACGTGTTGATAACGGCCGAAATAGTCTTGGCGTTGATCAGGTCGATGGGCTTGAACACCTCGTTGTCGCGGACGTTCATCTTCTCGCGGATGGAACGTGCGATGCGGGCCAGGCCGACGCCGAACTGGTTGTAGAGCTGCTCGCCGACCGTGCGGACACGGCGGTTGCTGAGGTGGTCGATATCGTCGACCTCGCTCTTGGCGTTGATCAGACCGATCAGATATTTGATGATGGCGATAATGTCCTCGCGCGTCAGCACCTTCACATCCATCGGAGTGTCGAGACCGAGCTTCTTATTGATACGGTAGCGGCCTACCTCGCCCAGGTCATAACGCTTCTCGGAGAAGAAGAGGCTCTGAATCACCTCGCGCGCCGAAGCTGCATCCGGTGGATCGGCGTTGCGCAGCTGTCGATAGATGTAAGTGACCGCCTCCGTTTCGGAGTTGGACATATCGCGCTGCAGAGTGTTGAAGATTATGCTGTAGTCGTTGGAAGCGACACCCTCCTTTTCGAGCAGGATAGTTTTGACGCCGCTCTCCAGGATGGCTTCCATATTCTCTTCGGTGATCTCCTTGCCGCGCTCCACGATCACGATGTTACGTTCCATGGAGGATACCTCGCCGGTATCGGGGTCCACGAAATCCTCGTGCGTGCTGCGCATGACGCGACCGGCCAGCTTGCGGCCTATCACCTTCGAGAGGTTGGTCTTGTTGACAGTAATTTCCTCGGCCAGATCGAAGATCTCGACGATGTCCTTGTCGGACTCGAACCCGATGGCACGCAGCAGCGTGGTGACGGGGAGCTTCTTCTTACGGTCGATATAGGCGTACATCACGTTGTTGATGTCCGTGGCAAACTCGATCCAGCTGCCGCGGAAGGGAATGATACGGGCCGAATACAGCTTCGTGCCGTTGGCATGAGTGCTGTTGCCGAAAAACACGCCAGGGGAACGATGCAGCTGCGAAACGACGACACGCTCGGCGCCGTTGATGATGAACGTACCCTGTTCGGTCATATACGGGATCGTGCCAAGATATACATCCTGGAACGAGGTCTCGAAATCCTCATGATCGGGATCGGTGCAGTAGAGCTTCAGCTTGGCCTTGAGAGGCACACTGTAGGTCAGACCGCGGTGCAGGCACTCATCGATGGAGTAGCGTGGCGGATCGATGTAGTAATCAAGAAATTCGAGAACGAAATTGTTGCGGGTGTCGGCGATGGGGAAATTTTCGGCGAACACCTTGTATAATCCCTGGTTCTTGCGCTGCTCCGGAGGAGTGTCCAGCTGCAGGAAGTCGCGGAACGACTTGAGCTGTATGTCCAGGAAATCCGGAAAAGGCAGTGGATTTTTAATCGACGCGAAGTTTACACGCGGTTTTTCGGTTAAATTTACTGACATTTGATGGGATTTAAAACATAATCACCCCGACCTGCGAAGGTAAAGTAGGTATCGTTTTCTAAAAACTGTAAAAGCTTCTGGAGCCGGGGATAATGGGATGGGAAAGAGGAATGACTAATATGATGCCGTGTCAGGCTAAAAAAAGCTAAAAAAACACAAGAATCATATAATCATGCGTAATCATCGACACCAGGGGGCATCGATGATAGAGAATAAATAGGTTAAGAACGCTCCGAATACGGCGTTCCTAACCTCTTTAGCCAGTGTGTATTCTCTTATTTGAGTTCAACTTCAGCGCCAGCCTCTTCGAGCTGCTTCTTCATGCCCTCGGCCTCAGCCTTGGGAAGAGCCTCCTTAACGGTGCTCGGAGCGCCGTCGACGAGTTCCTTAGCCTCCTTGAGGCCCAGGCCTGTGAGCTCCTTAACGAGCTTAACAACAGCCAGCTTGGAAGCGCCGGCAGCTTTCAGGATAACGTCGAATTCACTTTTTTCCTCAGCGGCTGCTGCGCCAGCTGCGGGACCAGCAGCTACTGCTACTGCAGCAGCAGCGGGCTCGATGCCATACTCGTTCTTCAGGATCTCAGCCAGTTCGTTCACTTCCTTTACGGTGAGGTTAACAAGCTGCTCTGCAAATGCTTTCAAATCTGCCATTTTCGTATTTCTTTTTTAATTTTTTACTGATGATGATTATTCTTTGTTGGAGAGAGTCTCCAGGATACCGTGAAGCTTCGTAGCTCCGCTCTGGAGAGCGCTGACGACATTCTTCGCGGGCGACTGCAGCAGAGCCACAACGTCGGCGATAAGTTCGTTCTTGCTCTTAATGTTGCTCAGAGCCTCCAACTGCTCCTCGCCTACGTACACAGTTTCCTCCACATAGGCACCCTTCAGGATGGGAAGAGTGTCCTTCTTGTCGCGGAACTTCTTGATCAGCTTGGCAGGCGCGTTGCCCACGTTGCTGAGCATAAGGGTAGTCTCACCGTGGAGAAGGTCATACAACTCTGAATAGTCTGTCTCGCTTGCCTCGAACGCCTTCTTGAGGAGGGTGTTCTTGACGCACAGCATCTTGATGTCTGCTCCGAAGCAGGCACGGCGCAAGGCGCTGGTCTTCTCGGCATTCAGACCCGATGTCGTGGTCAGGTAAACGCAACTGTAATTAGCCAGTTCGGCACCGATATGCTCTATGATTAATGCTTTATCTTCCTTTTTCATTGCTCTTCAGTGTTTAAAGATTATTCCGCAACCGACTTCGGCTCGATCTTGATGCCGGGGCCCATTGTGCTTGAAAGATAAATGCTCTTGATATAGGTGCCTTTCGATGTGGCCGGTTTCAGTTTGATCAGTGTATTGATGAACTCGCGGGCATTGTCGCGCATTGCCTCGGCCGAGAACGAAGTCTTGCCGATCGAAGCGTGAACGATACCGGTCTTGTCCACCTTGAAATCAATCTTACCCTGCTTTACCTCCTTGACGGCCTTGGCAACGTCCATAGTCACCGTACCGCTTTTGGGGTTAGGCATCAGGCCGCGGGGACCAAGGATACGACCCAAGGGGCCGAGCTTGCCCATCACCGACGGCTGAGTGATGATTACGTCAACGTCTGTCCATCCGTCCTTGATCTTCTGGATGTACTCGTCGAGTCCTACATAGTCCGCACCTGCCTCCTTGGCGGCGGCTTCGGCGTCGGGACCGCACATTACCAGCACGCGAACCTCCTTACCGGTACCGTGGGGCAGCGAAACAACGCCGCGCACCATCTGGTCGGCCTTACGGGGGTCAACGCCCAGACGAACGTCTATGTCGAGCGATGCGTCGAATTTCTCGAACGCAACCTCTTTCACCTTCTCCGCTGCTTCCGCAAGGCTATATGCCTTCCCCGGCTCAATCTTCGACAGAGCTAACTTCTGATTCTTTGTAAGTTTTGCCATTTTCTTGAAGATTTAGTTGTTTTCAGGGAATGCCCCTTTAACGGTGATACCCATGCTGCGGGCAGTACCCGCTACCATGCGCATGGCGGACTCTATGGTGAAACAGTTCAAATCCGGCATCTTGTCCTGTGCAATCGTCTTGACCTGATCCCAGGTGATCTCAGCCACCTTCTTGCGGTTAGGCTGTGCCGAGCCGCTCTTCAGCTTGGCAACCTCCTTGAGCTGTACGGCTACCGGAGGAGTCTTTACAACGAAGTCAAAGCTCTTGTCGGTGTAGTAAGTGATGACTACAGGAAGAACCTTGCCTGCCTTGTCCTGGGTACGGGCATTGAATTGCTTGCAAAATTCCATGATGTTGATACCCTTCGAACCCAGTGCGGGGCCGACTGGCGGTGACGGGTTTGCAGCGCCACCTTTGATCTGCAATTTGATCTGTCCAGCAATCTCTTTTGCCATTGTCCTATTAATTAATTGTAGTTATGTGAAGCTCCGGTGCAATTTCAAATGCGTAACATCATTTCCGTCACACCTTCTCCACTTGGGATACCTCCAACGTAAGATCGTTGCCGCGGCCAAAAATCTTGACTTCGACCACAATCTTCTTCCGCTCGTTGTTGACTTCCTTCACCGTGCCGGTGAAACCGTTGAACGGACCGTAGGTCACCTTGACGGTTTCGCCCACGATATAGGTCTCGACGGTATCGCTTACCGTCTCCTCCATCTCGTCGGCATTTCCAAGCATACGCTTTACCTCCGAATCCCTCAGGGCCATAGGCTCCGAGTTCTTGGCACGACCACGCAAAAAGTCAATGACATTCGTTGTGTTGCGGAGTTCGTACATAGCTTCGCCCGAGATTCTGTACTCGATCTTCACGGTCTTCGTCTTCTCGTCCTCTTTGCGGACGGGATGAAGCATGAGCTCCACGAATACATAACCCGGGTAAAGGTTACGCTCCTTCAGCACCTTTTTGCCATTGCGGGTGGTGTACACTTTCTGTGTCGGAATCAATACCTGCGACACAGACTTGCCAAGGTCAGTGTTCTTGATAGACGCATCAAGAACTTCCTTGACTTTAGCCTCCTTGCCGGAAACAGCACGCAATACGTACCACTCCTTCTTGACTTCAGTCATTGAAATTCCGATTAAAAGTGATTAAAAGTTTATGCTATATATCAACTCCATGAGCAGAGAGAACACCTTGTCAACGGCCCAGATAAACACTGCCAGAATGATGGAAGCTATCAGGACCAGCACTGAGCTGTTGATAAGTTGTTTCTGCGTCGGCCAGGAAACCTTATAGACTAACTCGTCGTAAGATTCCTTGATATCCTTAAATAATTTCATCTTCGTTTTAATTGGCACGGGAAGAAAGACTCGAACTCTCGACCCTTGGTTTTGGAGACCAATGCTCTACCAACTGAGCTATTCCCGTGTATTAGGGGTCTTCGTGACCGAAGACCCCCATTTTAATAGTCAATCTTCAGATTAATCGTCGATTACGCTGGTGATCTGACCGGAACCTACCGTACGACCACCCTCGCGGATAGCGAAGCGAAGACCGTTGTCCATAGCAACCGGAGTGATGAGCTTAACGTCGATTTCAACGTTATCACCGGGCATTACCATCTCTACACCCTCGGGGAGCTTGATCTCACCGGTAACGTCGAGCGTACGGATGTAGAACTGGGGACGGTACTTGTTGTGGAACGGAGTGTGACGGCCTCCCTCTTCCTTCTTCAGGATATAAACCTGAGCCTTGAAGTGATCGTGAGGCTTAACCTGTCCGGGATGGCAGATAACCATACCACGCTTGATCTCGTCCTTGTCGATACCACGGAGGAGCAGACCTACGTTATCACCGGCCTCACCCTCGTCGAGGATCTTGCGGAACATCTCAACACCGGTAACAACCGACTTCTTGTCAGCGCCGAGGCCGAGGATCTGAACTTCGTCACCAACCTTGACGCGACCGGCCTCGATACGACCTGTAGCAACAGTACCACGACCAGTGATCGAGAATACGTCCTCAACAGGCATCAGGAAGGGCTTATCAACGTCGCGCGGAGGCAGCGGAATCCAAGTGTCGACAGCATCCATGAGCTCCATTA
>JAQXIE010000094.1 GCA_029007645.1 Bacteroidales bacterium | reverse complement strand
AGGAACCGATAAAACCGATGACAGATTCGCTTCAGTTCAGCTTCGCTGCGGTCCGGGAAGGCGTGCCTCAGATTGTCCATGATCACCTTGCGCCGGTATCGCACCACCACACGGGCCAGCCATGCCGTGACATCGGCCAGCCCGTACAGAACGCCCAACGGCAGAAGCGACAGCGGATAGATCACGCCGCACAGAAGCCGGTAATTAATTCTGTCCTTCAGTTTCATTATGATTCATGGCGTAGGCGGCGCTGCTGCTCAGTGCCCGCCACCTCTTGATTTCGGGACGTACAACCCATTTCTGGGCGCACCAGCCTATTACCCACCAGATTACTGTGACAATCCAGAGGCCTGTATAATCGTTGCTGACCTGCGCCAGCGTCGAGCCGTTGCCGTTCATCTTTATGAATCCTTCGACGCCCCATGAGGCCGGCAATATGTCGCTGATGTAGCGCCATACGGTCGGCATGTCGCAACGCGGCCAGATCACTCCGCTGATGAACAGGAAGAATGCCGATGTCACAACCCAGCTCAGGAACACCGATTCTCGCTCCGTAACTATCGCCTGGAATACGAAGCCCATTCCGATCGAAGCCAATGCCATCGGCAGCAGGAACAGCAGTTCCTGCCAGACGTCCCCGGCCATCGGAAGACTGAAAATCAACGGCACGTAATGCACCATGAAAATCGTGGGCACGAACATGATGGTCATATAGCACAGCGCCTGCCCGATCATGGTGCCGAGCACCGACCTGGACACGTTGTCGGGATTATAACGGATCAGCCGCGGATCCTCATGTTTGGCGCCTCCGGCCATACCCACCACCAATATGAGACATTGCTGCAGAATCAGAATCAGAATCGCAGGCATGATGAACGAGTCGAAACCACCCTGAATATTGCCCATATTGGCATTTTTAATGGGCAGCAGATTGCCGTCGGTCAATGTCAGGGCCAGAGGCCCCACGCGGTCGATCTGTTCGGTCATGAGCTCGGTGCTCATGTCCTGCATCACCTCGGTCGTGGCCACAAGGAGTCCCTTGTAACGCAGCAACAGGCGCATGTCGCAGTACAGAACGGCCGGAGCGGTCTCGCCGTTGCCGATTTTTCGCTCCATGCCTTCCGGAATCTCCAGAATACCGAAGCACTTTTCACGGGCCATGGCGTCGCGCGCCTCGTTCATGTCGGCGGCGTACCCGCGAACCCATGCTTCGTCGCACGCGTCGATCTTGCGCGTCATCTCCCGGCTTAATGGCGTCCGGTCGTTGTCGACAACTACGATCGGAACATCCTTCACAAGCTCCGGATTGTAGATCAGCGAGTACAGCACCGGGTAGACCAGCGGCAGAAACGTGAAGAACAACAGCAGACCCCCATCGTGCAGCACAAGCGAGAACTCATGCGTATAGACCCGGTACAGACCGCCAATCCATGTCTTGATCTTACTGACGAATTTTTTCATCTCTTTACGGACAGTATACGGGTTTTAACATTGCTTTCTTGATCCTGCCCAGGAAGGGCAGCGGCAGGAAAATATAGATGAAGTATACGCAGAACCATATCCTGGAATAATACAGCGGCAGCCCGTTCAGGGCGATGTTGCCGTATATCAGGAAGTTATAGCGCACCGGCATCAGATAGCTGAAAATGGCCAGTCCTTTGTACATCGACTGCTCCGGGAAGGAGAAGGCGGCGATCGAGAACGTAATGATGCCTAACAGGGCACATACCGACAGCGACAGACGCAGGTTGGGCAGAAGCCCGAAAACGGTGACGGCAAAGCCCTGCGCAGCCAGTACGAACAGCAGTTCGTTGACTATCATCCAGAACCAGGACCCGTTCATCGGATAATGGTTGAACCTATATAGCCATGCCGTCATGAAAATCACCATAACCCACCACACGACGGTCTGCGGCAGGATTTTGCCGACGAGTGCCCGGATTATCGAGCCGTCGGCCATGCGCAGCAGATGCGGCGACGTGTAGTATTTGATTTCCTGACCCAGCGAGAACACCGTCACCAGCATGATCATCAGCTGCAGCACTGCCGGCAGAAAGGAGTTGCAGAGATAAATGCCGTAGTTCAGCGTCGGGTTGCCGATGCCGCGCGCCTGGATGTTGACAGGTTGCATCAGTCCCGCAAAGTCGGAGGGGTTCACGCCCACGTTCTCCACCACGTTGACGGCAACGCCCGCCTTGGTGTAGATGGCCGTCGCCTTGAAAGTCTTGTAGAGCAGACTCCCCGGCACATAGTAGGTCATGTTCGTGTAGAACGTGATGGCCGGTTTGCGCCCGGCAAGCAGGTCGGCCTCGAAATTCTCCGGTATCATGAAGAATCCGTAGATGCGGCCCTCCTGCACCGCATGGCGCGCCTCGGTATACGAGTTGAGCGATTCCGTCAGCTTGATCATCTGCATGCCGCCCAGCGTCTGCGTGATTTCCCGCGACAGTTGCGTCCCGTCCTTGTCCACTATCGCGGCCGGGATGCGTGTCGGCAGCCCATCGTCCATTATCGTTGGAAAGAACAGGAACATCAGCATTGGCAGCAGAAACATCGCGCACCACATCACCGGACGGCGCACCATCTGGATTACCGACCGGAGCATTATGCCCCATATGTTATCAGGTATTTTCAATCTATTTCGATTAAATGCTGTAAGGAACGATGCCTAAATTGGTCATATCTCACTTGGCGATTCCCTTGTAGACCACCGACATTCCGGGACGGAAGCCGTCGATCTTTTTTTCGGGGCGAGCCTTGATTTTGAACGTACGGGCGTCATAGTCGCCTGTGGCTTTCGTGGCCTGCCAGTTGGCGTACGTGCCAAGGTCGCGGATGTAGAACACCTTCATTTCCGTGTCCATGTCGAGCGCCGGTATATAAACTTTCAGCTTGGTGCCCAGGCGGATATCCTTGAGCAATGTCTCGCGGACATTGAAAACGGCCCAGTGGTCGTCGATCTGCAGTGTGGCAATGGGAGCACCGGTTGCGACCAGCTCGGATGTGTGGGGGTAGATAGTCACGATTTCACCATCGTACGGAG
Organism: Bacteroidales bacterium; assembly: GCA_029007645.1. Lineage (GTDB taxonomy): Bacteria > Bacteroidota > Bacteroidia > Bacteroidales > Muribaculaceae > Lepagella. The sequence goes on along the minus strand of JAQXIE010000094.1, from coordinate 7,024 downwards.
CGGTGAGGTACTGGTCGTCGAGCAGGGCGTCGACTTTCGCTTTGCCGCTTTGGGCCGCCTTGACCATGGCACCGGCTGCGTCCTTGTCCTCCGACTGGGCGCCCGAGCGTGCCAGATCCAGAGCGTTCTGGGCCGATGTCACACCGGCCTGCGTCACCTTGTAGGCGCTCGCGGCCTCGTCACGGCGCTGCGCCGATACTACCCCCTTGGCATACAGAGCCTCCATGCGGCGGTAGGTCTTGCCGGCGATCTCGTTGGCCGATTTGGCCTGCTCCAGGGCTGCCTCCGCCGTGTTGATGATCTGAATGCGCGTGCCCGAGTCAACCTTTTTCTGGCCGGCCTGAGCTATCTGTTCCAGCGCCTCGGCCTCGTTGTACTGCGCGTCGGCAAGTTTCGAGGTGATATGCGCTATCGTATCGCCGGCGTGCACGCGCTGACCCTCCTCGACAAAGATCTCCGTGACACGTCCGGGCAGTTTGCCCGATACGCGAACCTCGGTGGCCTCGCCCTGGCCCTGAACAACGTCCGGTCCCGGCTTGAGCGTCAGGAAGCCGACTACGGCCAATATCGCAACTATGCATAACAGTACGATGATGGTAAGTATCAGATATCGGTCCTTGCGGCTTACTTCCTCAGGTTCCTGTGCGCCCACGGGAACTACACGCACAACGTGCTGAATCTCTTTCGATTTTTCCTCTTTGGGTTGAATCTCCTTATCTTTATCTGTTGTCATTTCGGTATGTTTTTGCTTGTTGAGTTTATGGTCGGATCAATCCTGTCCCAAGGTTCCCAATACTTTTGACAGGTAGACGTCGCAGAGGCGGATGCCGATTGCGGCGTCGATGTTCTCGGAATTGGCCTTGAGCCAGCCGGTTTGGGCCAGGATCACGTCGTTGGCTGTCATAAGCCCCTCGTTGTAGGCCAGTTCGGCGTTGCGCAGGTTCTCCTCGGCACTGCGCAGGCTCGATTTGGTCATGTCGTAGGTCTTGAACGCTTCCTGAAACTTGAAGTGTGCCTGCGACACTTGCAGACGGATCTTCTCCTCCATGTCTTCGAGCATCAGTTCCTGGGCCCGCGTCGCGCTCTTGGCCGATTTTAAATGATTGTAGCGGCCTCCCCAATGCCAGATGGGTACCGTCAATGCTGCGCCAACCGTGAAGCCTCCGCCCACTTTCTTGCTGAAGCCGTTGTTAAGGTTGGGAGTCGAGAACTGATAGCTGCCGAACACTCCAAGTTTGGGAAGCATCGTTCCCAATACGATCTTTTCGCGTCCCTTGAGCACGTTGATGCCCTGACGCAGCGCCTCCAGGTCCTGGCGGCGCGAGTATACGTCGCTCATCTCGGCGGTGTACTGCGGAGCATGCGACGGTATGCCTTCAAACTCCTCGTCGCTTAGCGTCATCTCCGTGTCGGCCGGCAATCCGCATACCTGCGCCAGGTTCATGCGCGCCAGCGTAAGCCCGTCGTTTACCTTGATCAGCATGATCTTGGCCTCGTTCAGCTTCACGTCGACCGTCAGCACGTCCGACTTCGTGGCTACGCCCTCGTCGTACATGGCCTGGACATTGCTGTGAAGCGAGTCCACAAGCTGTACGAAGCTCTCGGCCAGCTTTTTCTTCGCTTTCAGCGAGACTACAAGCCAGTATGATTGATCCACCGTATATGTCACTTCCTGAACCACGGCGTTGCGTCCGGCCACGGCCGCTTTGCCCGCATAGGTCGCGATGTCGTTCAGGGCTTTGATGGTTCCGCCCATGAACACCGGTTGCGTCAGCGTCACGGCTCCCGCAAATATGTTGTGCGTGTCGAAACTCAGCGCATCCTTCGGTATCACGGCCACTTCCGTCGGTATGTAGCCTCCGCCGTCGGGGTTCAGTATCGGATTGCCGCTCGGGTCGGTCAGTATGTTCCAGTCGAACTTGCCCGTGCCGGGGTTGAACGACATGGTGGGCAGCTTCGCATCCTCGCTCAGCAAGTTGATTTTCCGCTGATTGTACATATAGGCGGCACTGAAGTCTATGCCCGGCAGGTACAGCGAACGGGCTGCCTTGCGGTCATACTCCGTGCCTTTAACCGTTTCTTCGGCTATCGCTATGGTCTTATTGTTGCGCATGGCCATGCTGCGGCACGAGTCAAGTGTCACCACCTCCCCGTAAGCTGTCACTGATACTGACATCCCGACAAGCACACCCATCGCAATGAGTCGTATTCCCTTAATCATTAATAAAATTATTGAAATGTAAATATGGGCTGTAATTATAACACACAAACTGTGCCAAAATTATCATGAATACTTAAAAAATGATTATTTTTGTGAACCCAATTAGCGGTATGAAAACGTTTGTGTCAACTTATCTGGCTGAATATAAGAAGCTTTTTCGACTCGGTTCGCCGATACTGATCTCCCAGTTGTCGGTGATAATCATCGCGTTCTGCGACACGCTGATGGTGGGCCGCTACAGTGTCGGCTCGCTTGCCGCCGCCGCGTTTGTCAACAGTATCTATCTTATTCCCAATGTGATGCTGATGGGGCTCGCTTCGGGGGTCACTCCACTGGTTGGCGCCCTCTATTCCCGTGGCAACATGTGGCGTGCCGGCCGTGTCACACGTGCCGCGCTGCAGGTCAATGCCGCCGTAGCGCTGATATTCACTGCCTTCATGGGCGTGATATATTTTTTTCTCGATCATTTCGGCCAGGACGCCGATCTGTTGCCGCAAATCCGCAATTATTATCTGGTGCTGCTGCTGACACCGCTGCCTATCGCCTTGAACAGTCTGCTGATGCAGATGTCGAACGGTGTTGAAAACACGTTGCTGCCTATGCTGGTCACTGTGGTGTGCATCGGCATCAATATCGTGTTGAACTGGTTGTTGATCCACGGCATATGGATATTCCCCGAACTGGGCTTGCTGGGCGCGGGCATCGCTACGGTGACGGCCCGTATTGTCAGTGTGCTCGCCATGTGGCTGGCGTTCATGCTGCTGCGCCGTTACCGCAGTTATAAGGAGGGCTATTTCCATCCGCGCAGGCTCACTAAGATGAGGTGGAAAGTATGGGCCACGTCCTGGCCGATCATGCTTCAGACCGGCTGCGAGGTTACGCTATGGGGATTTGGCGGCGTGGTATGCGGTTGGTTCGGCGCCGTGCAACTGTCGGCCTATCAGGTGGTGAACACCATCAGCCAGCTCGGATTTATGGTCTATATCAGTTTCGCATCGGCTGTTGCCATCCGAGTGGCATATTATAGCGGGTTGCGCGACGAGCAGGGGGCCGGCATCGCCGCCCGCGCAGCATTGCATATAAATCTTCTGCTTGCTGCCGTGGCCTCGCTGGTATTCATATTCGGCGCCCGGTTCCTGATACCGCTCTTTATCAATACCGACGGGACGGAAGCCGAGGCCACGGCGGTGATCGCATCGGCCCTCGCGCTGATCGCACCGCTGGTTTTCTATCAGTTCTTCGACGCCACTCAGTGCACGTTTATCAATGCCATCCGCGGCACGGGACAAGTCCGCTCGCTCTTCCTGATCTCTTTTGTCAGCTATGTTGCCGTCGGCATTCCTATGCTGCTGCTCTTCGCCAAAGTCTTCAACCTCGGCAATCTCGGGGCTTATTGGAGTTTCAATATCTCGCTGGCAGTCGCCTCGGCTATGGCCTTCATATTCTTCCGCCGGATCCGTTTCCGATGAACCTTGCATGCAATTCCGGCCTCCGACATTTCGCGTACTAATAATAACTCAATAAAAATCTAACCAAATGAAAAAGCAGATTTCAACCCAGGCGGCTCCCGCTGCCATCGGTCCCTACAGCCAGGCTATCGAGGCCAACGGATTTGTATATTGCTCGGGCCAGCTCCCCATCGACCCGGCGACGGGAGAGATGCCCGAAGGCATCGAGGCGCAGACCGAGCAGTCGCTCGCCAATGTCAGTGCCATCCTGACTGAAGCCGGCCTGACCCTCAGCGATGTCGTTAAGACAACGGTATATCTGGCCGACATGAGCCTCTTCGCTCCGATGAACGGAGTCTATGAACGCCTCTTCGAGGCTCCCTATCCGGCTCGCTCCGCCTATGCCGTCAAGGAACTCCCCAAGCAGGCGCTCGTTGAAATCGAAGTCATCGCCGCAAGATAACCGATTCAAGATTCGCAAGTAGCGAATCTTGATGTTTAAAAGTTAAAGCCGCGGGCTTTGACCACAGTTCCGCCCGCGCGCCGAATGCAGCAAGCAGGCGGCACTGTGGCGGAAGCCAGCGGCTTCCGCTGCCGGATCTATGCCGCCTGCGCTATTCACCCTTCAGGGTGATGGAGGAATCGGGAGTGAGGGAGGCAAGGCGTTCGGCCAGCCGGTTCAGGCGGCTGGCTTTGTCATAACTCATGTCTTCTTTCTTAGTGGGTGTGCCGGCCTCCGCAACTAAGAGTAACCGTCCTTCGGCACATGTATCCATGCTTTGACCTGACGGCTTGAACCGCTCCTCAAAACCATGGTCCACTATCTGAATCACCGAACCACCTTCAGCCAGGGCCTGCTTGCGGATTTGATTCTCGACAGGATGGATAAAAGGGGAAATCAGCACCATCCCCTGTCGCATGGCGCTGATGCACTTCTCCTTATAGGCTTCGGTCTCGGCGGCATTCCATTTGCGGCGCACATGCACGGCAAGCATTGGCTTGCGCAATAGAAACATATTCCCCACACAGTCAATCATATCGTCATTGATCTGCACCGACAGATTACGGCGGAATAAATCCGGGTATTTCCGCTTAATGAGAAGGCGGCGCGGATTGTCTTCGATATACCGTTCCAGTGTCTCCAATTGTTGCCGGTCAAATACGATACGGTCGTTGATTCCACGCCCCTTGAACACACTGGCCTCCTGTGGAATCAGTTTTGTCTTGCGGCATCGGCTCGTTGTTGCCGATTCGATCATGGAAACTAAATTGGTAACCGGACGGGTGAGCGCCTGTTTCAACTCCAATAATATATGCACATGATCCGGCATGATGACATATTTGCTGAAAGACAGAGCGTTGGCGCGCATGGAGGCCGTTTTCTGCAGTTCTTCATCCAAAATTCGACCCAGGGAAGAGAGAGCAACACGCGGAGCATCATCGCCACTTCGCACTGCAGGATTTCCAAAGACATGACTTAGCACCGGTGCATCGGGATGCTTTTGCAAGGTAAACATGTAGATTCCGGGCATAGTATAGTCATGAAAAGATGCCCGCCGTGTCATCTTGTGCTTTACAGGGCTTTTATAGGCATAAGAAGGAGTGGAATCCATATTTGGGAGTTTGATTGTGCTAAAATACACTGAAATAAGGAACAACGCAAATCGAAGAAGCAAAAACGACAACTGGCGGAACTGTTGCGGAAGCCCGCGGCTTCCGCTGTGCTGAACGCCCCGGCGGGACTGTGGCGTAAGCCCGCGGCTTCCGCTGCCGGGTCTGTGCCGCCTACATCCGCGGGCGGCTGTATTTGGAAGGGACCGTATGGATACGAAAACAGCCGCCCGAAGGCGGCTGTCGGTGGGGCAAAGCCCTGGGGTGATCCGGCTGCGACTCGAACGCAGGACCGTCTGCTTAGAAGGCAGATGCTCTATCCAGCTGAGCTACCGGACCATCGTCGGGAAGATCTCCTCCCTTTCAGCTGCAAAGTTAATCATAAATTCCTGAATCTGCATAATGCTGGCGGAAATTTATTAATTTTGCACAAAAATTGACGATTATGAGAAATGTCAAACCGCAGGTAGTCTATCTGCATGGTCTCAGTTCTTCGGGGCAGTCCGCCACATGCCAGCGCCTGCGCCGGGCTCTCCCCAAGCATGATGTCATCACACCCGATATCCCCGTTCAGCCCGAAGTTGCAATCTCCGAGCTTAAAAGGCTCGCATCCATGCTCGAGCCCGACGCCGTGATTGTCGGCACCTCCATGGGCGGCATGTTCGCCCAGATGTTCCGCGGATTCCGCCGCATATTGATCAATCCTTCGTTCCATACCAGTGTGCATATGTCGGAAAAGGTGGGTCAGCGACTCCCTTTCCATAATCCGCGCAAGGATGGCCTGAAGGATTTCGAGGTCAACGACAAGCTGGTGAAGAAATATCAGAAACTTGAGACCAAACAGTTCGATCCCAAGACCGGCATAATCGGCAAACGGGCGGACGATCCCTCGCAGGTGTGGGCCTTCTTCGGCACTCACGACACGACGGTCAACTGCAAAGACGAATATCTGCAGCATTACACGCAGGCTCAGGATTTCGAAGGCGAGCATCGGCTCGATCCCGATACAACGCTCAATCTGATAGTTCCTAAAATCCTCGAACTGCTTCCGACCAAATAGGGTCCGGTCAAAAGAATTTGCAATTATCGCGGATAATTGCTAACTTTGCACCGCAAACCCCACCGGGGCAAGCGTCAAGCCGCAATAGCTCAGTTGGTAGAGCATTTCATTCGTAACGAAAAGGTCGTGGGTTCGAGTCCCACTCGCGGCTCAAAGAATAGCTGATAATCGCAATATTATCAGCTATTTCTGTATAATCGCGTAGCCAACGCACCATAGCTATGACGGGGGGCGATTTCGAATTTTGAATTTTGAATGTTAAATCAGGCTTGCTAGAATTAGGAGATGATCTTCAATACATCCTCTTTGCTGAGTTGATACTTTTTGCCTGCGAAGTTAGCCCGATTTTCGACCTCGCAAGTACACGCAGAACCGTATACTTACGGATTACGTCCGATCAACACACATTCGACGATCCGGTCGTTGGTCAGAAATAGTATCCTAAGCTGAGAGCCAGACGGTTTTCGCGATAGGTGATGGAGGGGCTTCGGTTCATGTTGAGCAGGCCGAAAGTAGCGTCGAAACTTATCAGCCATGAATGAATCGGAAGACCTAAGCCGACTTTCCATCCGAAATCGAAATTTTTTGGTCTGGTTAAGAAATCTTCGATTTTGGCATCCTCGATTGGAGTGGAACAATGGACCTTGTCGATAATGGCCCAGCTAAGTTCCGGACCGGTATAGA
>JAQXIE010000093.1 GCA_029007645.1 Bacteroidales bacterium | reverse complement strand
CAGCTCTTTCTGGGTTTATTCCGTTACCTGCGCCAGCAGGATCTGTGGCAAAAATAAGTCGGAAGTCATAGTTATAAGGTATAAAGTAAACTAAGCTCTTCGTCACTATGACCTGATACTTAAATATACTTCTGTGTAAATCTGCAAGTTCAGTGTGGCCAAAAGCTCCGCTTTTGCCGTTCAGTTCCGTGCCTTGATGTCTTTATATTCCGACTCCGCTTTTACCGCCAATTCCGTGCCCTGAAATCTTTATATTTCCGATATGCCGTGACATATTTGGTCCAAAAATTTGCCTTGTGCCTTTTTTTTCGTAATTTTGATTGCGGATTGAGGGCCTGACCGGGCCTGCACAATAAAATAATAGATTGAACATAACCCGTGAACTTACTAACTACCTAAAACCATGAGGATGAAGAAACTTAATCTGATGGTCGCGGCAGCCATGGCAGCGGCCACCGCGATTCCCGGAAATTCCGCGCCGCTGGAAGTCGGCCGGAACAGCATCACGCTGGACTTCAGCAGCTACGTCAACGGAGCTGACGGCCAGTACGTTATAAAGCGTTCTACAGGACGCGTGGGCGACTACAGGATAATAGGGCGCACCACCAGTCCGCGCTTCACCGACCGCAAGGCCAAAGGGAATCCATATAATTACTATTACGTAGTGCTGAAAGCTAACGGCGACACCGTAGCGAGCCTCAGCGCCACTGCCGAGCTGTTCGGTCCGGACGTATGGATCTACGGACCGTCGGACAAGCCCGAGGCGATAAACCGCGAGATCAACCGGCTTCATGACGGCGCGGGATTCGGCCGCAACGCCGGCGGGACATTCCACGACCAGATGGGCAAAGGGCGCTACGCGCTGCTCTTCGAGCCGGGTGACTACACTGCTGCCGGCGAGTTCCGCGTAGGTTTCTACACGCACATGGCCGGTCTGGGCAAGGTGCCCTACGATGTGAAGATCAGCAACGTGCAGACGCCGCCGCCCCTGCGTAACGACAACGGCACATGCACCTTCTGGCGTTCGGTCGAGAACTTCTCGGTGATCGGCCCCGAAAGCTACGAACATGAGAAGATGTTCAACTGGGCCGTATCGCAGGCCGCGCCTTACCGCCGCATGTATTCGCAGCGCACGGTGCGCAACCAGTGGAAGCACGGCTGGGTCAGCGGCGGCTTCACGGCCGACAGCCGTTTTGACGCGCCTGTGGGTTCCGACGGTCAGCAGCAGTGGTTCACCCGCAACAGTTTCCTGAACCAGGGCCGCGGCCGCTTCGCCGAGGGCGCTTACAATTTCGTATTCGTCGGTGACGTGCTGGGCGACAAGGCCGACCTGGCAAGCTATGCCGACGCCGACTGGGACCGTGGCGGCAACGTGACGTTCGTCCCCACCACTCCCGTTGTACGCGAAAAACCCTTCCTATTCATCGGTGACGACGGCCGCTTCAAGGTGTTCCGTCCCGCCATACGCCGCGACAGCAAGGGCATCAGCTACACAGAGACCGATATGGGCGAAGGCACGGTGATCGACCTGCTCGACAACTTCTTCGTGGCCCGTCCGGGCGTGAGCACCCGCGAGCTCAACGAGAATCTGGCCGCGGGCAAACACCTGCTCTTCACTCCGGGCATGTTCGAACTGACCGAGCCGCTGCACATCACTCTTCCCAACACGCTGGTGATGGGTCTGGGATGGTCGACGATCGTTCCTCCCGAGGGTGCCGAGGCCGGTATCCTGGTCGACGACGTCGACGGCGTGCAGATAGCAGCCATTCTGCTCGACGCCTGGCACTCCTCGAACACCATGCTCAAGATCGGCCATGAGAAAACCGGTGTAAGCCACGCCGAAAATCCCGTGGTACTGTCCGACATTTTCCTGCGCATAGGCGGATTCGTTCCCAAGAAAGTCGAAGTGCAGCATGCTGTGGAGATCAACAGCAACAACGTCGTTGGCGACCACTTCTGGATCTGGCGCGCCGACCATGGCGTTCGCGGATCCGTGGGCTGGGACATCAACAAAGCCAAAAACGGACTGCTGGTCAACGGCGACGACGTTACGATCTACGGCCTCTTCAACGAGCACTTCCAGGAATATCAGACCCTCTGGCTCGGAGAGAACGGCAATATGTACTTCTACCAGTGCGAGACTCCGTATGACGCTCCCAACCAGGAGGTGTTCATGAGCGAGAACGGCACGCGTCCCGGCTACGCCGCCTACAAGATCGGCGAGAAGGTACGCACTCACTCGGCCTTCGGACTCGGCATCTACGATGTGCTGCACCGCGACATAATGTTCGAGAACTCCATCGAGGCTCCCGACCATAAGGGTATCAATATCCACCATATGGTGAACACCTCGTTCATTCCCGGACCTAAGAAGGGATTCAATTATGTGATCAACGGCACGGTAGGAAGCACGTATCCCCACGCCAAGCAATATGTGGCCCGCAAGAACCATTTCTCGGGCACCAAATAACTCCTGAAATATAATCTGCGTTTTTTATCAAACATGCTGCAATGAACTGCTATTCCAAATTCAATAGATTCCGTCGGCTTACGGTGCTGGCGCTCCTTGTCGCCGCACTCGCGACTCCAATGTCACGTGCCTTCGGCGACAACCGGGTAAAAGTGACGTTAAAGAACGGAACGGTGCTGACCGGAGATATGGTCAGTCTGGATCCTCAGTCGAAAATCGTATTGAAAATAGGAGGAGTCGACACGCCGTTCAGCATGTCGGACGTACAGTCGATAGAGAACGCATCCGATACTCAGACTTCAACTCCGGCTCAGCCTGCTGCCGGTGAGCAGCAGGCTGAGCCGAAACAACCGTACGAGACAAAAGCCGCCAAGCCGAAAAAGAAGAAAGAGAAAAAGCACAAGGACGACAACCGCAAGATCGTGGCCATAGACAATCCGGCCGAAGCTCCGGCCGAACTGCGCGACCAGGTGGCGAAACTCGGAACCGACTACGATTCCTATATTGTGACCGACAACCGCCAGCTGCCAGATTCATTCAAGATCAATGTCGCAGGTCAGGAACTCACCATGATATTGGTGCGCGGCGGAATCTACAATATGGGTTACAACGGCAAGAACCAGAACGCCATCTATGAGATGAGCAGTCCGGTTCACCGCGTCAGGCTCTCCTCGTTCTACGTGAGCCGCGACCAGCTGGTCAACGCCACGGCTTCGCGCCTGCTGGGCAAGGAGCTCAAGCATCCCGACCGCCGATTCGTCGGCAAGTTCAAGGAGGCTGACCAAATCGCTGCGAAAGCGGCAGCCGAAACTAATCTCCCGTTGCGGCTTCCCACGGAGGCGGAATGGGAATATATCGCCAAGCAGCCCATGGCCGTAGACATATATCTGGACGATCCAGATTCGGCCAACTGGTACCGCATCAGCTGGCAGTCGATCAA
>JAQXIE010000092.1 GCA_029007645.1 Bacteroidales bacterium | reverse complement strand
TCCCGTCCATCGTGGGGTTATCGAGAAACAGCCTCTCCGAGGCAATAAAGCCGAGAGAACCCGGACAGCTGCATTCTGAGTCTATTCCGTCACCTGCGTCAGCAGGGTCTGTGGCAACGGCAATAGTAAGTCAGAAGTCAGAAGTGACAAAGCCTTCACTAGTCACAAAGATATGATATTTTAATTTAATTCTGTGAGCTTCTGTTAGTTCAGTGGGCGAAAGCGTAGCTTTTGCCGTCAGTTCCGTGCCTTAATCTCTTTAAAATTCTAACAAGCGATAGTTGCTTTTGCCGTTAGTTCTGTGCCTTAATCTCTTAAAAATTCCAACAAGCGATAGTTGCTTTTGCCGTCGGTTCCGTGCCTTGAACTCTTTATATTTCCAACATGCGAAATGTTGCATTTAAGAGCGATTTTTGGTAATTTTGCAGGTTGTAAGATGGTAAACGTAAATTAGTATATACAACTTCAATAAAATGAAAACCAACGTAGCAGTGTTTTTCGGCGGCAGGTCGGTGGAGCATGAGATATCGGTGATCTCCGCGCTGCAGGCCATCAACGCTTTCAATAAGGATAAATACGAGATTATCCCTGTGTACATATCCAAGCAGGGCAGATGGTATACCGGCCCCAAGGTGCTGGAGATGTCGAACTACCGCGACATGGACAAGCTTGTGGCCGAGTCGGAGGAGGTCTACATGCGTCCCGAGTACGGCGACTACAATCTCTACAAGGTTAATGCCGGCGGCGGCCTTTTCGGCAAGAAGAATCCGGTATATGCCGAGCTGCATGTGGCGATACCGGTGCTGCACGGCACGCACGGCGAGGACGGCATCTTCGAGGGCGTTCTGGAGACGATCGGCATTCCGTTTGCAGGGTGCGACACATTGTCGTCGGCCAACGGTATGGACAAGATCACGATGAAGATGATCCTGGCCAGCGAAGGAATACCCGTGGTGGACTATGTATGGTTCACCGACCATCAGTGGCAGTCGGGCCGTGACGAACTTCTCGACAAGGTTGAGAAGAAATTGGGTTATCCGGTGATTGTAAAGCCGGCCAATCTTGGATCGAGTGTGGGCATCAGCAAGGCCGCCGACCGCGCGGAGCTGATCCGTGCCATCGACAACGCCACGAAATTTGCCGAGCGCATCATCGTGGAGCACATGGTTGAGCAGCTCAAGGAGATAAACTGTTCGGTGCTTGGCGACGCCGACGATCATCAGAGTTCCGTATGCGAGGAGCCGATCAAGAGCGGCGATTTCCTGAGTTACGAAGACAAATACATGGGAGGAACCAAGACCGACGCCGGCATGCAGAACAGCGACAAGCGCATCCCCGCCGATCTGCCCGAGGAGGTCAGCGAGCGCATCCGGCATATCGCCGGCGAGACGTTCCGCGTGCTGTCATGCCACGGTGTGAGCCGTATCGACGTGATGATCGACGAGAAGGATGGATCGGTCTATGTCAACGAGATCAACACCATTCCCGGTTCGCTGAGCTTCTATCTGTGGGAAGCTTCGGGCATCAGCTTCGAGCAGCTTATGGACAAGCTTGTGCAGCTAGCGCTGAAGCGCAAGCGCCTGCAGGACCGCAAGACCTTCACCTACGACAGCAATATCTTCGCCATGGGCGGAGGCGTCAAGGGTGCAAAGGGCGCGAAAGGAACCAAGGGTCGCTGACCCCCGGTTCCCGCCGCCATGCGAAGCGCTAATTCGCTAAAATCAATCAGCCAACAACTAACTTACTTATCGATACTCATGAAAAGACTTCTTAATTCCACAGGCTCTCGACGGGCATTGCTGTTGGCCGGTATGGTCACGGTGACCCTCGGAGCGCAGGCGCAATGGGCCAGGGTGCTCACAACTTCGGGCGACCGCATGCAGTCGCTTCAGGCTACAACCGTCCGTCCCGCGGGAACGTCGACAACGGCCGATGCTATTGTCCTGACCGACAGGAAAAACCAGCGGATCGACGGTTTCGGCTACGCGCTGACTTACTCGGCATGCTATAACCTGCTGAAGATGCCCGAGGCCACCCGCAAGGCGCTGCTGCGCCGCACGTTTTCGCCCACCGACGGCTACGGCGTGTCGTATGTCCGTATCAGTATCGGAACCAGCGATTTCGCAAGCGGTGACTATTCACTATGCGACGTCAAGGGCCCCGAGAGCGACTATATTCAGAATTTTGCCCTCCAGAGCGACGAGATCAACTATGTGATTCCGATTCTGAAGGAAGTCCTGGCCATCAATCCCGACCTGAAAATCATGGCCGCGCCCTGGACCTGTCCTATCTGGATGAAGGATCCTGATACCGACGGCAACGCATGGAACGGTGGCCGGCTCCGTGCGGAATATTACGAATCCTATGCGCGTTATTTCGTTAAGTTCGTCCAGGCAATGCAGGGGCATGGCATAAAAATCTATGCCGTCTCGCCGCAGAACGAACCCCTGAACGGCGGCAACAGTGCCTCCCTATGGATGGGATGGGAGGAAATGGCCAATCTCGTCAAGAACAATCTGGCCCCGAATTTCCACAAGGCCGGTCTGACTACCAAGATCTACGTCTACGACCACAATTACAATTACGACAACAATTCCGGCCAGGTGGACTATCCCTTCAAGATATTCGACCGGATAGGCAAGAACTTCGACGGCGCTGATCTGGTGGTCGGCTCCTGCTGGCACAACTATGGCGGAACCGTA
>JAQXIE010000091.1 GCA_029007645.1 Bacteroidales bacterium | reverse complement strand
TTAGCGGTCTTGATGGCGTTCTGAGCAGCCTCAACGGTTGCCTGGTCAGCGCCGGGGACCTTGACCTCTTTCTTTACTTCTTTCTTGCCTTCCTTCTTAGGGGCCTTCTTAGCCGGAGTCGTGGCTACTTCTTCCTCAACGGCAACAACAGCAACCGTATCGGAGTCGGCAACTTCAACCTCAGCGACAATTGTGGTATCAACTGCTACAGTGTCGGTGTCGTTCTGCTGAGCCTTGTTGCCGCTGCAAGCTGTGGCCATGAGCGCGAGCGTAGCGCCGCATGCCATTACATATACTTTCTTCATATCTCGGTATTGTTTAGAATTTTACGCTGTTGCGCTTTGCTACACTCTTCAGGTTGGCCTTCACGTCCTTAGCACTCTTGGCCTCGGTCTCGCTGCTTTCGAAGGATGTCATCAGAGTCTGATTGTCGTCCGAAGGATAAGTGAGTGCGAAGATCGTAGCATCCAGCTCCAGATCGGCATTGATGTAAAATACGTCGCCATCTTCGTCGGGAGCCAGGGCCACATAGTACTGCTTCAGGAACTTATCCATATCCTCAACAGCTGAAGCGTTATTGGCGATGCCGAGGGTGGCGTCATCCATCTTGTCGTTGGAGAAGTCATAGATGTACCAGGGATAAGCCAGCTTGTCATTGGCGGCGAATACGAGAGTCTCGGCATCGCAGAGCTCACTGATCAGTGTGTGGTTCTCGTCAGCCTTGATCTTAGCCTGGTTTGCACCGAAGTTCAGAACGGGAAGAGTCCATGCTGTGTAGATGGGATTGACAGTTACGACGCAAGTAGCGGTCATATCGCCATTGGTGCAGGTAATTGTGGCTTCACCTACGTGAACACCGGTTACGCGACCTTCGTTGTCGACAGTGGCAACGTACTCGTTGTTCGATGTCCATGTGCAGCCGGTCATGTTGGCTGAGAGCACGTTCTGTGCGCCATAGTTGAGCGCCATCATGTCGTTGGAAATCTCCAGATCGGTGGGTTCGTCGTCACCACCACAGGATGTGAAAGCCACTCCACAAGTCAGGACGATGGCAAGCATCCAGAAATACTTTTTCATATCGTTTTATAAAATTGAATAATTACAGGGCTTTTTATTTCGAAGCCTTACTCTTATAAGAAACGCAATTGTGCATTTCAAGTTGCAAAAGTACTAAATTTTTTTTATCCCGACAACCGGACACCGTTTTCAGATAGCGGCTCTTTCATTTAAGATAGCTGAGCCATATCAACAATAATGCTATGCCACAGATCCTGCTGGCGCAGGAAACGAAAGTTGCTCAGAATACGTCAGTATTAGTTATGTCGCCGTCAAAGAAGCTCCAGATACACTCCTCCTGTTCCTGACTGACTAAAAAACTATAGGTTGACGACGTGGACGTCGTCATTCCAGTCAGCTACTGGAACGGCGACGTCCACGTCGCCTGAGCTCGGCTCTTTCTGAGTCTATTCCGTTCCCTGCGTCAGCAGGATCTGTGGCAAACGGCAAAATATAGCACAAGCTCTTATTGTTAATTCTGTGAAAATCTGCAAGTTCAGTGCAGGCTAAAAGCTCCGCTTTTGCCGCCAAGTTCCGTGCCTTGATACTTTGTCATTTATTCAGTGTTAAATGAAAGAGCCGTGGGTTTCAGACCGGTTTCAAGCCGGTTTCACGACATATCGGGGGCATTTCTTTTCGATCGGCGTGCCGATTTGTTGTGCACGAGAAAAAAAATTGCTAAATTTGTTGTATCAGTATGTAATTCAATTTTCGCATTCGCGAGAATTGAGGTTTAAGGGTTTAAAGGTTTAGCCATCCGGGCTGAAGTTTACCGCGACTGACCTAAACCTCGCAAGCTTGTCTTGCGAATTAAACTTCTAAACCTCGCAAGCTTGTCTTGCGAAATTTAAATATGTAACCCGCAAATTGCCGTATGAACCCGAAAGAGAGAATAGAGACGCTCCGTCAGGAACTGAACCGCCACAATCATAATTATTACGCGCTGAACGCGCCGGTCATCTCCGATCAGGAATTCGATATGCTGATGAAGGAGCTGGAACAGCTGGAGAAGGAGCATCCCGAATATGCCGATCCATTGTCGCCCACGCAGCGCGTAGGCTCGGACCTGACCAAAGGCTTCGAGCACGTGACACACGCACGGCCCATGATGTCGCTGGCCAACACGTACAACATCGAGGAGGTCGACGACTGGGTGAAGCGCGTGTCGACGGCCCTGGAAGGTCAGGATTTCAATATTGTCGGCGAGATGAAATTCGACGGCACGTCCATTTCCATCACCTACCGCAACGGCCGCATGGTCCGCGCCGTGACGCGCGGCGACGGCACGCAGGGCGACGATGTCACCGCCAACGTGAAAACCATCAGGAGCATACCCCTGGAACTGCTGCCCGGCGACTGGCCCGAGGAGTTCGAGATCCGCGGCGAGATTCTGATGCCCTGGGAAGTGTTCGAGAAACTGAACGCCGAACGGGCCTACAACGAGGAGCCACTCTTCGCCAATCCGCGCAACGCGGCTTCGGGTACGCTGAAAATGCAGGATTCCCGCGAAGTGGCCCGCCGTCATCTCGACGCCCGCTTCTACTATCTGCTCAGCGACAATCTCCCCTCCGAGAATCATTACGACAATATCCTCCACGCTGCCCAGTGGGGATTCAAGATATCCAAAGAGATGGCTTTGCTCAAGACCATGAAGGATGTCGACGACTATATCGCATATTGGGACGAGCACCGCAAGGAACTGCCTGTCGCCACAGACGGTCTGGTGTTCAAGGTCAACAACCGGCGCCAGCAGATCAGCATGGGCGCCACGGCGAAATCTCCCCGCTGGGCAGTGGCCTTTAAATTCAATCCCGAACGGGAATGCACTCCCCTGCGCTTCGTTTCGTTCGAAACAGGCCGCATGGGTATCGTCACACCGGTGGCCAATCTGGAACCTGTGCAACTGTCGGGCACCGTCGTGAAACGGGCCTCGCTGCATAACGACGACATAATCCAGGAACTCGACATCCACGAGGGAGACTGGCTTTATGTGGAGAAAGCGGGCGAAATCATCCCCCAGATCATGGGCGTGGACATGTCGCACCGCAATCCCGACGCATTGAAAATCAAATTTGTCACCAACTGCCCGGAATGCGGGACGCCGCTGCAGCGAATCTTCGGCGATGCCGCCTGGGTATGCCCCAACAAATATGGCTGCCGGCCGCAGATCACCGGGCGCATAGAGCATTTCTGCGCGCGCCGCATGATGGATATCGACGGCATCGGCGAGGAAACCGCCGAGCTGCTCTATGCCGCCGGCCTGGTGGAGAACATCGGCCAGATCTACGACCTGACTGAAGAGAAGCTGGCCACGCTGGACCGCATAGGTCCCAAAACGGCCGCACGCATCATCAAGGGCATCGAGGAATCCAAGCTGCGGCCTTTTGAGCGCGTGCTATACGCCCTCTCAATTCCCAACGTGGGCGAAACGACGGCCAAAAGGATAGCTCCTGCAGTGGTGAGCATGGACCGCCTGATGGCCATGGAGCCGGAACAGATAGCCGCCATTCCGGACGTGGGTCCCATTATCGCGAAATGCATCTATGATTTCCTGCGCGAGCCGATAAACATCGCCAATATCGAGGCATTGCGCCGCGCCGGAATCCAGCTCGAAGTGAGCGAAGACCGGCTGCGCCCCGCAGGCGACAGACTGCAGGGCAAGACCATCGTTATCTCGGGGACTTTCCTGCATCACAGCCGCGACGAGTACAAGGAGATGATCGCAGCCCAGGGAGGCAAGAATGCCGGAAGCATTTCCAAGAAAACCAGCTTTGTCCTGGCCGGCGAGAATATGGGACCTGCCAAGCGCGAGAAATGTCAGCAGCTCGATATCCCCATGGTGAACGAAGAGGATTTCCTCAAGATGCTGGAATAATATTTTTTTATTAATTTTGCATTCAAGCCAAACAGACAGACCATATGCAAACTTCCCCGTCGCTGCTATCCGCAGACTTCGCCAACCTGATTCCCGACCTGGAGATGATCAACCGGTCGGAGGCCGATTATCTACACCTCGACGTCATGGACGGAGTGTTCGTGCCCAACATATCATTCGGATTTCCGGTGATGAAGGCCGTGAGCCGGGTATGCACCAAGCCGCTTGACGTGCATCTGATGATCGTGGAACCCCAGCGCTGGATATCGCAGGTGCGCGATCTGGGCGCCGAGTTCATGAACGTTCATCAGGAAGCCTGCGTGCATCTTGACAGCTGCGTGGCGCAGATACACGCCGCGGGCATGAAAGCGGGCGTCACCATCTGTCCGGCAACGCCCGTAGATACTCTGCGCGACATAATCGGCGAGCTGGATCTGGCACTGATCATGTCGGTCAACCCCGGATTCGGAGGTCAGAAATTCATACCGCACAGCGTGGAGAAAGTCCGGGAGCTCCGGGAACTTATCGACCGCACCGGGTCGCATGCGCTGATTGAAGTGGACGGCGGCGTCAATGCGGAGACAGCGCCGTTGCTGGCCGCTGCTGGCGCCGACATCCTGGTGGCCGGCAGCTACGTTTTCAAGGCCAAAGATCCTGAGGCCGCGATTCACTCGCTCGCAGTTCTATAAGCTCCTGGCTTATGCCAGAAGCGTCTTGACAGCGGCCGAGATAGCGCGGCCTTCGGCA
>JAQXIE010000090.1 GCA_029007645.1 Bacteroidales bacterium | reverse complement strand
GGCCATGGCACGGTCGGCGTCGATTCGGTGGGTCTCAAGCTCGCCGACCTTTCGATAAAGACCTTGTTCTCGGACATCAGCGCCGATGCCGATTTACCGTTCGCCGTAATGGCTCTCGACCAGCGTACGCCGATGAGCGTCAAGGCCGGAGGCCACATCGGCCTTCCCGACGTCGAGGCATTCATGCCCGCTGTCAAGACTTTCACCGCGAAACTTCCCGCGCGCAAACCTCTGCGGTTCTACGTTGATGCCGACGGCACGCTCGCAAGGCTCAATATCGATGACCTACAGGCCGAAATGGCCGGTGTGCTGAAACTCCAGGCCAAGGGTTACGCCGACAATGCGCTGGACTACAAAAAACTTGATGCACGTATCACACTCGACGGCGCCCTGATGGATCCGGCATTGGCTCAGGAGTTTCTGGCCATGAAGGATATGCGTGTGCCGGCATTTCATATCAAGGGTACTGCCGAAGCCCGCGGACTGGCGTACGGGGCCGACCTGTCGCTGACCTCTACAGCCGGCGATGTGGCCGCCAAGGGACATGTGGCACTCACCCCTGAGAAATATGAGGCCGTGGTCGACGCCACACGCTTCAATGTAGCAGCCGTAATGCCCTCGCTGGGAATAGGACATGTCACCGCCTATGTCGATGTCCGGGGCGCCGGCTTCAATCCCCTCAAAGGTAACGCCGTGACCGACGCGATAATCCGTGTTGACAAGCTTGAATACAAGGGGAAGACGCTCACTGACATACGAGCCGATGCCACACTAAGCGGCGCCGGCGATCTGCAGCTGCTGCTCAACTCGGCCAACAAGGGACTGAATCTGGAACTCGACGGTAGCGGAACCATCCTGCCCGATGACTATACAATCGACATGCAGGCTCGCATCAACGACCTCGATCTGCAGTATCTCGGCCTGACCGACAGCATGTGCAACGGCAAAGGCACGATCTACCTGAGCGGCACGGCCAGTCCGGACCGTTGGCTTTACGATGCAGAGCTGAAGCTGGTGGATTTCGACTGGAATCTGCCGGGCCGCTACATCCATCTGCCTGGAGGAGTCACAGCCACTGTGAAGGCTACGGAACTGGCTACGGCACTGGATCTGGAATCCTATATGACGAGTATCAGTTTCCGGGCTCCCGAAGGGCTGAAAGCTGTGGTCGACGGTTTCATGCAGACAGCCGACACTCTGACGCGGCAGATCGACCGCAAGAACATCGCCGTGGATGGCCTGCGTGCCGTCATGCCCCGGTTCAAGCTGGATATGAATGCATCCGGCCGGGGACTGCTCGGCCTGCTGCTGGCCCCCGGCGATATCAAGATGGACACGGTCTGGGGCCACATAGAGCGCGACTCAATGTTCAGCGGGCAGATGAAACTGCTCTCGCTCGCCGCCGCCGGATACAACGTTGATACGCTCAGCCTGCGTCTTTCCGAACGTGGCCAGCTGCTTGATTACAAGATTCATATGGGCAACCGCCCGGGCACTCTCGACGAGTTTGCCAATGTCAATATGAACGGATACCTCGGCAACAACCGTTTGTCGGCCTACCTGACTCAGCGCAACATCAAGGGAGAGAACGGCTATCGCCTCGGTATGACGGCCTCGATGATGGACAGCACGGTCAACGTCCATTTCACCCCGTTGAAGGCCACAATCGCATATATGCCGTGGACACTCAATAACGACAACTATATCGCGCTGAACTTCAAGAATATGCATGTCGACGCGAATCTGATGGCCAGCAGTGCTGAGAGTAGCATCGTAGCCCGTACCGAAGACACTAACGACGGCGCAGAACAGCTGCGCCTGCAGATAGCCAACCTGAAAATCGAGGATTTCCTGAACATGTCGGTGACTGCACCGCCCATCAAGGGTGCCATAAGTTCGGATCTGACCGTACGCTACAAGGAGTCGCGGTTTGACGCAGATGGCTTCATGACCATCAAGGGAATGCAGTACGGACGCAACAAAATGGGCGATTTCGATCTCGACGTCAACGGCGGCTACTCCATGGCCACCAAGGCCGTCAACGGGTCGGCGACGATGCGCGTCGACGGCCGTCCCGCCATCCGTGCCTACGCTTTCATGAGTGATGACCGCGGCTCTATGGCCGCAGACAGCGTGGGTGTCGAGCTGATTCATCTGCCGCTGAGCCTGGCAAATCCCTTCCTGGGCAAAAGCGCCGTCCTCTCCGGAGCGGCCTCAGGCAATATGAAGATGGGCGGCGATTTCAGCAACCCGCAGCTCAACGGCGAACTGACCTTCGAATCGGGCGCTGTCCGCATCCCGATGTTCGGCGCCGAGCTGAAGATGGACAGCACGGACATTGTGGTTAAGGACAATGTGTTGCAACTGGACGATTACGATATCTGGGCGGCAAACAAGAATCCATTGACACTGAACGGCACAGTCGATGCCACGAAGCTGAGCGACGTCCAGGTCGACCTGACGGCCAATGCCGCCAATATGCAGCTCATCAACAGTGATAAGCGTTCGCGAGCCGACCTGTTCGGCAAGATATTCCTGAATATCGGCGCCACGGCACGGGGTCCGCTGAGAAGGCTGGACATCAACGGCAATGTGAACATACTCGGAACCACCGATGCCACGTACAGGCTGAATATCGCGCCGAGCGAACTGACGGCCCAAAGCGATCAGAATGTGGTGCGATTTGTCAATTTCAACGACACTACGACCGTCGCGGCGGTCGATACAGTCCAGCCCTCGGCCCTGAATATGCGCATCAATGCCAACCTGCAGATCAGTCCCGGCACGCAGATCGAGGTGCTGCTGTCGACCAACGGCACCGACAAGCTGCAGATCACCCCGACGGCCAATCTGAACTACCGGCAGTCGTTCCTGGGCGATATGAACATGACGGGTACGCTGACGCTCGGCAACGGTTTCGTACGCTATGCGATTCCGGTGATGGGGGAGAAGATGTTCGATTTCGAGCCGAACAGCACCCTGACCTGGACGGGTAATGTGACCAACCCGACTCTGAACGTTACGGCCGTCGACAAGATGAAGGCCAATGTGACCGACAACGGCAATTCGCGGCTTGTAAACTTCCTGATTACGCTGTATGCCACCAACCCGGTCGACCGGCTCAAGGTTGCGTTCGACCTGAGCACCAACGATGACCTGACCGTGCAGAATGAACTGCAGTCGATGAGCGCCGACCAGCGTCAGACGCAGGCCATGAACCTGCTGCTTTACGGCCAGTATACCGGCATGGGCGGCACCAAAGGCAATGCCAACATCGGCGGCAATGTGCTGTACAGCTTCCTGGAATCGCAGCTCAACTCCTGGGCTGCCAAGAATATCCGCGGAGTCGATCTGTCGTTCGGCGTAGACCAGTATGAACGTGCCAACAACGGCGCCAAGACCACCGAGACCAGCTACTCTTATCAGGTGTCGAAGTCGTTGTTCAACAATAGGTTCAAGATACAGGTAGGCGGTAATTACAGCACCGACCAGAGCGCCGAGGAGAACCTGGCGCAGAACCTGATCAGCGACGTGTCGTTCGAGTATATCATCAAGCAGACCGCCACGCAGAACATGTCGGTACAGCTGTTCCGCCGCCAGAACTACGAAAGCATACTCGAAGGCGAGATCACCGAGATGGGTGTGGCCTTCGTGTTCAAGCGCAAGCTTGGCAATCTGTTGCGGCTGTTCCGGCGTCGGAAACACCGTGCGCCCGTTCAGGAAATTGACACGACGCAGACGCGGCAGGTGAGTGATACAATCTAGAAGTTGTTTAAACTAATTTACGTAAACTTAAAAAATTGAAATTGTGTAAACTTTATGGTAACCTTTATTAATCTTTTGGGCATCTTTGGCCGTCTTCATCGTGACCAACCGAGAGGTTGCTCCCTCTTCAGCCGACCAAATCTGCCTCAAAATCTTAATAAATCTTACCATAAAAATTAGTTTAAACAACTTCATAAACAACGAGGTAAAATGAATCTCCGGATCAGTCACAATATAGTGTTTTGGGCGCCTTTGGCGGCTTTGCTGATACTGATGGCATCGGCATGTTCCACCACGCGCAGGCTCGAGGACGGCGAGGTGCTCTACAACGGCATGCATCTCAAGGTGCTGCCCGATTCAGGCGACAGAATGCCCGATGGTCTTAAGGGAGATCTGACCAAGGCCGTGAATGTGAGGCCCAACAACCCCTGGCCTCTGCTGAGCCCTTACAAGCGCATGCCTTTCCCGCTCGGCCTCTGGGTCTACAACAACTGGAGCGACTCCAGCAAGGGTATCAAGAAATGGCTCTATGACAAATGGGTGACCCAGCCCGTGCTGATCCAGGACGTGCGCCCCGAGACGCGCCTGAAAATGCTTCAGACCATAGCCGACAATAACGGTTACTTCAGGGCCACGGCCTCCTATGAGCTGAAATATGACAAGAAGAACGATAAAATCGCCACTGTCGACTATAAGGTGAACCTCGGCAAACCATATATGATCGATACGGTGATGTTTATGAATGTCTCTGAACTCCCGGTCGGTCCCACGGCCCGTAAGCTCTGTAATTTCATAGATTCGATGGCCCGCCGTAGCACCTATCTCCAGCCGGGCAGCCAGTTCTGCATCGATTCTCTGGAAGCCGAGCGCGTCCGAATCACCAACCGTCTGCGCAACCGCGGATGGTACTATTTCCGTCCGGAATACATTGAGTTCATGGCCGACAGCGTGATGCATCCGGGCAAGATAGCCCTGAAGATGGCCGTTGTTCGCAGCCTGCCGCACATGAGCGCGTTGCAGTACAAGGTGGGCAAAATCACCACCGTACTCACCAAGCGCAGCAAGCGCAACCCCGGTACGCCCGACACCATCAACACCGTCAAGGGCCCGCTGATTGTATACCGGCCCCAGCGGCTCCGGCCCAACATGATACCGCCCTGCATCACTTTCCGCGAGGGGAGGACTTTCTCCGTACGCAACATGGACCAGACGCAGATGCGCCTGTCGCGGCTCGGCATATTCAGCAGCATCGACATCTCGGCGATTCCCGTAGATACAACTAAGGAGAATCCGACTCTCGACGTGCTCATCAACTGTCAGTACGACCGGCCTATGGAGGTCTCGGTGCAGGCCAATGTCACTTCGAAGTCCAATTCCTATCTTGGCCCGGGTCTGATTCTGGGTGTGACACACAACAACATCTTCGGTGGTGCCGAGCGCTTCTCGGTGCAGTTCTCCGGCAGCTATGAATGGGAGACGGGCCGCGGGCGCAGCAATGTGATGAACAGCTACGATTTCGGACTGGAGGCGTCGCTGGCTTTCCCGCGGCTGCTGGCGCCTAAATTCGTGCGTCGCACCGAACGTGAGGTCAACTGGACGACGATCTCGCTGAGCGGCGACATCCTGAACCGGCCCCATTATTTCCGGCTGGCCGAGGCCCGGCTCGGTCTGAATTACCAGTGGAGCTACTCGCGCCATGTGGTCAACCAGCTCACGTTGTTCAAACTGGCCTATACCAAACTGCTGAAGACCACACACGACTTCGACTCGATCATGGCGCAGAATCCGGCGGTGGCCCTTTCGTTCCAGAGCCAGTTCGTTCCGTCGATGTCCTACACCTACACCTATGATCGATGGCTGGAGCGCTCCAAGATAAACGGATTCAACTTCACGGCGACCGTAACAGAGGCGGGCAATATCTTCTGGGGAATATGGCGCGCCTTCGGCGTGAAGGGTGAGAAACGGATGCTCGGCATGCCTTTCTCACAGTTCATCAAGGGGCAGGCCCAGCTGGTATATTCGCGCAGGCTGAAACGGGGTAGCGACCTGTGGCTCGTCACCCGTTTCCTGATCGGTGCGGAGCACGCCTACGGCAATTCGGCCCAGGTGCCCTACTCCGAGCAGTTCTACATCGGCGGCGCCAACTCCATCCGCGCATTCACCGTGCGCTCCATCGGCCCGGGCAGCTACCGTGCGCCGGAAGCAGACCGCAACGGTTACTTCGACCAGACGGGTACGTTCAAACTCGAGGCCAATGCCGAGTTTCGTTTCCCGATCATATCCGTGCTGCATGGCGCCGTGTTTGTCGACGCCGGCAATATCTGGCTGCTTAAGGACGATCCCATGCGGCCCGGCGGCACGCTGCGGGCCAAGACGTTCGGCAAGGACATCGCGCTCGGCACGGGCGTGGGTCTGCGCGTTGACATCGGCATGCTCGTGATTCGTGGTGACCTCGGCTATGGTCTGCATGCCCCGTATGCCACCGGTGTCAACGGATATTTCAACATCCCGTTCAAGGATGCATTCGCATTCCATCTGGCCATAGGCTATCCCTTCTGATGAAACCGCTTGAACGTAACGAGCGCCGTGGCGCTGTGATATTGCTGGCAGTTGTGCTGGTCATCGCCGCACTGTCATACCTTGTGCGCCGCCGCCCCGCGAATCCGCCGATACCCGAACAGCCTACCGTGGTTTATCGTACGGTTACCGATACCGTCTATCGTGTGCGCCGCAAGCGCTCGGATTCCGACAGCATCAGGAAGTCCCGAGCCAAGCGCAAGGACCGCAAAGCGGGCAAGAAGGAGAAAACTGCCAAACCGTCCGCACCTCCGCGCGATTTCCTCTCCGAACCAATCGACAAGTGATTTCTTATCCCGGATCTTGCCGGAACGGATGGCGATTTGCATGCGTGGGGGATTTTTCGTAATTTTGTGGGCTGAAATAGAAGATAAAAATTGATGCAAGACATTCGCAACATTGCAATTATAGCCCATGTGGACCACGGCAAAACCACATTGGTTGACAAGATGCTCCTGGCCGGACACCTGTTCCGCGATAACCAGAACGCAGGAGAACTGATTCTGGATAACAATGACCTGGAGCGTGAACGCGGTATAACAATCCTGTCGAAAAACGTGTCGATCAACTATAAAGGCACGAAAATCAATATTATAGACACTCCGGGGCACGCCGATTTCGGCGGTGAGGTGGAGCGCGTGCTCAACATGGCCGACGGTTGCATCCTGTTGGTCGACGCCTTCGAAGGCCCCATGCCCCAGACGCGGTTCGTCCTGCAGAAGGCTATCCAGATGGGCCTCAAACCCCTGGTGGTCGTCAACAAGGTCGACAAACCCAACTGCCGCCCGTCGGAGGTTAACGAGATGGTTTTTGAACTGATGTTCAATCTTGACGCCACCGAGGACCAGCTCGAGTTCCCGACTATTTATGGTTCGGCCAAGCAGAACTGGATGAGCACCGACTGGCAGAAGCCCACCACCGACATCACGGCTCTGTTGGATTCCATTATCGAGACTATTCCGGCTCCGACACAGCTCGAGGGAGACCCCCAGATGCTGATCACCAGCCTTGACTACAGCAAATATGTAGGCCGTATCGCCGTAGGCCGCGTGCACCGCGGCACCCTGCGCGAAGGCATGGAGGTTGGCCTCTGCAAGAAGGACGGCACTGTGACGCGCCAGAAAATCAAGGAACTGCAGACATTCGAAGGAATGGGCCGCACCAAGGTTGATCATGTCGACAGCGGCGACATATGCGCCATCGTCGGCCTGGACGATTTCGAGATCGGCGACACCATCACCCTCTATGACAATCCCGAGCCGCTGCCCCGTATCGCCATCGACGAACCGACCATGTCGATGACCTTCACCATCAACGACTCACCCTTCTTCGGCAAGGACGGCAAATATGTCACCTCCCGTCATATCCAGGAACGTCTGGAGCGCGAGCTCGACAAGGACCTGGCGCTGCGCGTGGAGAAAGGGGAGCGCGAGGATATGTGGAATGTCTTCGGTCGCGGCGTACTGCATCTGTCCATCCTGATCGAGACGATGCGCCGCGAAGGCTATGAGCTTCAGGTGGGCCAGCCGCGGGTAATCATCAAGGAGATCGACGGCGTGAAATGCGAGCCCGTCGAGGCGTTGAGCATTAACGTGCCCGAGGAATCCGCTTCCAAGGTGATCGATATGGTAACGCGCCGCAAGGGCGATATTCTGTCGATGGAGAGCCGCAACGACCGTGTCGACATCGAGTTCCAGATACCGAGCCGCGGCATCATCGGCCTGCGCAACAATGTGCTGACGGCCACGGCCGGCGAGGCAATCATGGCCCACCGCTTCCTGGAGTTCCAACCCTGGAAGGGCGATATAGAGCGACGCACCAACGGCTCGCTCATAGCCCATGAGAGCGGCACGGCCTATGCTTACGCCATCGACAAGCTACAGGACCGCGGACGCTTCTTCATCTTCCCCCAGGAAGAGGTTTATGCCGGTCAGGTAGTGGGCGAGAACGCCAAGGACAACGATATCGTGGTCAATGTCACCAAGTCGAAGAAGCTGACAAACATGCGGGCATCGGGTGCCGATGACAAGGCCAAGATCGTGCCCCCCGTCGTGTTCAGCCTTGAGGAATCGCTCGAATATATCAAGGAGGATGAATATGTCGAGGTCACCCCGCATCATATCCGCCTGCGCAAGATCCTGCTCGACGAGAACGACCGCAAGCGCGTGGCCCGTCAGAGCAACAGCTGATAGCTGCTAACAGATAAGAAACAATAAAGACCGGCGCAACACTGCGCGGGCCTTTATTCTCTAGTTATATAATAGCTTCGAATCTTTCTGCTTTATTTGCGGAACGGTACGGAGCGCACCACCCTGACGGGGACGGCACGGCCATCGTGGCGTCCCGGTGTCCATTCCGGCATCTTGCTCAGCACCCGGATCGCCTCGCGGTTCAGCGCCGGCGAAACGCCCCGCAGTACCGATATGTGGCTCACCGACCCGTCGGTATTGACGATGAACGAGCAGGTGACACGTCCCTGTATGCCTTTGCGGTATTCATTGACCGGATAATTGCGAGTCGCGTTGATGAATGTCATCAGATTGCGGTCGCCCCCGGGAAATGCCGGCTTCTCGGAAACATAGTCGTATTCATATACCTCCATATAGCTCACCGTGCCCTGGGCGTTGGTGCCGATGTTGACGCGGCAGGTCTGAGCACAGGTAGTGGAAGGTATCGCCATACACGCTATCATTGCGAACAGGCTATGAAGTAGATTTCTTACCATACAGGTGTGTTCTTTAGGAGGACGGTCTCCGTTATTTCTTCGTTGCAAATTTAAAGCATCGCAATGACATAGGCAATTGCCCAAAGTTTAATTATAGTTAAAAAATCTAATCAGCGTCACCCGGGCCGGATCGTCCTGACTATACCTGACCATACCTGACTATAATAGAACGTGGGACAAATTCGTTAAATAGGGGTGAAAGTATTCAAACGCGGCATATTGACGGCGGTTGTCGCCCTGTTGGCACTCTCTGCGGGCACGCGTGCTGCGGCGCAGAACACGTCGGCGGCCTACGGCTTCCTCGACGTGCCGACGTCGGCCCATGTGGTCGGTCTGGGCGGCAACAATATCGCGCTGATCGACGAGGATGTGTCGCTGTCCGACCAGAACCCGGCCCTGATCGGCCCGGAGCTTGACAAACAGATGGAAGTCAACTACATGCTCTACATGGCGCAGGGCAACTTCGCCGGCTTCCGTTACGGCATGGGAGTGGGCGACCACAGCGCGTGGGCGGCGGGCATCCGCTACATGGACTATGGCTTCTTCGACGGCTATGACGAGAACGGAGTGGCCACGGGCAAGTTCAAGCCGACTGATTTCATTATCGAAGGCACCTATTCGCGCGACATCACCAGCCGCTGGCGCGGCGGCGTGAACCTCAAGGTAGCCTACAGCGGCTACGAGGATTACTCGGCTTGGGCCATGGCCGCCGACCTCGGCGTCAATTACTACGATCCCGAGAAGGACCTCTCGTTCTCGGTCGTGCTGCGCAACATGGGTGGCCAGATCAAACGCTTCGGCGGCCGCTATTCACGGCTCCCCTTCGATATTCAGTTAGGATATATGCAGAGCATCGGCAACAGCCCGTTCCAGGTATCGATCACGGCCAACAATCTCACCAAATGGAGTATCCCTTACTATTCCTACAACAACGGAGCCGAAGGGGAGGTGATAGTTAAGAAAAGCGGATTCTTCCGCAACCTGTTCCGGCATCTGATATTCGGCGTGCAGTATGAGGCCGCCGGCAAATTCTACGCCGCCCTGGCTTATAATTACAAGACGGCCACCGACATGTCATCGTTCAATCACAGTTTCTTGTCGGGCTTCTCGCTGGGGGTGGGCTTCAAGGTAAAATATTTCCGAGCCGATGTAGCGTATGCCATCCCGCACAAGAAGGGGTCGACGCTCGCTGTCAATCTTTCCTACACGCTGACCGGCGTCGTCGAGCGCGCGGCGCGGGGTCAATGATCAGATATCAGAACGGCTTGCGGTATTTGTCGGGATCCCGCACTTCTTCCATGATTGATAAATAGGACGTATAGCGTGACTCGGCGATCAGATGATCTTCGACAGCCGGAATTACCGCGCATCCCGGTTCGTCGATGTGCTTGCAGTCACTGTAGCGGCACTCCTTGCCATAATTGAATATTTCGGGAAAGAAATGAGAAACCTCGGTTTCGGTGAAATCGATGGTGCCGAATCCGCGTATACCGGGGATGTCGATCACCTCACCACCCCTGGGCAGCGTTACCATTTCGCTGAATGTGGTGGTATGCATGCCTGTGTGGTGCACATCGGAGATACGGCCGGTTTTCAGATCGGCTCCCGGCGCCAGGGCGTTGATTACTGACGACTTGCCCACGCCCGAATTGCCGGCCAGCAGCGAAATGTGGCCCTGGAGCGCCTCGCGCAGCGCGTCGATGCCCGCTCCGGTCGCTGCCGACACTATATGCACCGGATAGCCTATCGATGTATATAGATAGCTCATGGCATCGGCCAGTTCATGATCCTCCGCATCCCAGATGTCTTCCTTGTTGAGTATGATTCCTCCCGGCACGTCGTAGGCTTCGGCCGTGGCTAAGAAGCGGTCGATGAAAGTGGTCGGCGTCACCGGATCGCGCAGCGACGCCACAAGATATGCCCGGTCCAGATTGGCCGCCAGAATATGCGACTCCTTCGACAGATTGGATGCCCGCCTGATGATGTAATTGCTGCGGGGCAGCACCTCCACGATGTAGTCTGCGTCATCTGCGGCCTGAGCCACCAGCACACGGTCGCCAACCGCCACCGGATTCGTGGTGCGGATGCCCCGGATCCGGAAGTTGCCCTTGACACGGCAGGGCGTCACACTCCCGTCTTCAAGCCGAATGGCATACGCGCTGCCCGTGTTACGGATCACCAGTCCCTCGCGGCGCTCGCCCGTTATTTCGGCGCTATTTTTCTTTTTCATGCTGCAAAAATAACAACAAATTCCTGATTTATTAACAAAATGGGCTCCTCGGTTGTTATTTTAATAAGAAAATT
Organism: Bacteroidales bacterium; assembly: GCA_029007645.1. GTDB lineage: Bacteria > Bacteroidota > Bacteroidia > Bacteroidales > Muribaculaceae > Lepagella. The sequence goes on along the minus strand of JAQXIE010000090.1, from coordinate 7,809 downwards.
CAATAAATATACGCTCAAAACGAGCCGATATTTATGAAAAGATAAGAAACAGACGTAAAGTGCTGATTTATTGTAAAAAATTTTGAAATATGAATAATATTTCGGAACTTTGCAGCCGAAACGGTAAACACACAAATAATAATCAACGCTTTATAGTAAATTTTATCAAATCACTCAAGAAATGAACATCGAATCTATTGGCACTTGGGCCGGTGAGGTCTACAAGGCACTCGAGGCAAGCGACAAACGCATGTTGGGACTTAAGGCAATCAAGAAGGCCACGAAACTGAAGAAGGACGAGCTGATGGCTGCCTTCGGATGGCTGGGTCGCGAAGGCAAGATCGCCATCGCTCAGAATGACGAGGAAATCGTTGTGACTCTGCTCTAAGCATAGTCCGCAAGATACATCAATACAAAATCCTCCGCGCCTGTAAAGTGCGGAGAATTTTTATGTCTTGGCCCGAGGCTGTCGCGACCCGGTTACTGCAGTTCGGAACTGAGGATATGTTCCAGGTCGATGGTCGATACCTTTACCTTGATTTCGCCGGCGTTGGCCACCGAAATGCCGCCCGTCTCCTCGGAGACGATCACACACAGGGCGTCCGTGGCCTGGCTCATGCCCAATGCCGCGCGGTGGCGCAGACCCAGGTTCTTCGGAATGTCCATGTCATGGCTCACCGGCAGAATACAGCCTACTGACGCTATACGATTGTTGGCGATGATCATGGCTCCGTCGTGCAGCGGCGAGTTCTTGAAGAAGATGTTTTCGATCAGACGCACGTTGATGTCGGCGTCGATGATGTCGCCGGTCCGCTCGTAATCGGTCAGTGGCATCTTGCGCTGGAACACGATCAGCGCGCCCGTCTTCGACTTCGACATCGACATACACGCGTAGACCACGGCCATGACCTGTGCATGCAGCTTGTCGTCGGTCTCGTCGTGTTTGAACAGCCGCCTTAAATGCTTCCATCTGCTCGGGCCGCCGATGTCGATCAGGAACCGCTTGATCTGGTCCTGAAAGAGTATCACCAGGATAATCAGACCTATCGACATGAACTTGTCGACGATTGTCCCGGTGAGTCGAAGATCGAAAATCTCGTAAGCCACTACCCACACGATGATGAAGGCCAGCACGCCGTAGAAGAGCGACAGCGTACCACTGTTGCGCATCAGCCGGTACAGATAGAAAAGCAGCAAGGCCACGATCAGGATGTCGACGATGTCCTTGATGCCTATGTTGAGAATCGGTTCCATATATAGTCAACGTGTGAAGGTGTCGATTTTGTACTTTCGACCCTTGTCGTTTTGGCGCATCAGGTTGAAAACGGCTACCGACTGTGCTGCCGGGCGCACGTCGTGGACGCGGATAATGTCGGCGCCGTTCATCAGGGCGATGGTATGCGCCGCCACAGTGGCCTCGAGGGCATCGGCCGGTTCTATGCCCAGCGGACGCCACAGCATGGTTTTGCGCGACATGCCGGCCAACACCGGACAGCCGGTCTGGTGGAAGATATCCAGGTCGGCGAGAAGCCGGTAATTCTGTTCAACGGTTTTTGCGAAGCCGAAGCCCGGGTCGACGATTATGTCGTGGACGCCGGCCTGATGGAAGTCGTCGATCTTGAACGCCAGGTCGCTGAGGACGTCGGCGATGACGTCGGCGTAGCCGGTAAGACCCTGCATGGTGTCGGGGGTGCCGCGCATGTGCATCAGCACGTAGGGCACGCCGAGTTCGGCCACGGTGTGCTTCATGTCGGGGTCGAGGGTGCCCCCGCCGATGTCGTTGATGATGTCGGCGCCGAACTGCCGCACGCAACGGGCGGCGACGTCGGCCCGGAAGGTGTCGATGGAGAGGATGGTGTCGGCGGGCAGCTCGCGGCGGATTGCCTCGAGGGCCGGCGCCAGGCGGTCATATTCCTGGTCGGCTGTGACGGGTTCGGCTCCGGGGCGCGTGGAACATGCTCCGATGTCGAGGATGTCGGCGCCATCGCGCAGCATGGCTGCGGCCGTGGTGGCCGCGTCGGCCGCGCTGTGCCGGCTCCCGGCATAGAAGCTGTCGGGGGTCACGTTGATGATGCCCATCACTTTGGGACTGTCAAAGGCCAGCAGGCTGCGGCGCAGGCGGAGGGTTCGGGTCATGGCTGTTTATTTGATTCAGGGCGCAGGCGCCCTGAAAACCGTAAAGCAATGCGAAGTAAAGCCAAAAGGCAATGCGAAGTTAATGGTTTTTGCTGATATTAAAAAATTTGGTCATATTAAAAAAAATAATTAATTTTGCAGCCGGTTTGGTAATCTCTGGCGCGACTCAGCAGCGCGTTAAATTGCCAATAACAATCAAAAAGATATATAAATAATGGATCTGATTAAGATTGCGGAGCAGGCTTTTGCCACTCCGGAGAAGAAAGTTGACGATTTCGGTCCCGGTGATACCATCACCGTCGCTTACCGTATCAAAGAGGGTAACAAAGAGCGTATCCAGCAGTACCGCGGCGTGGTTATCAAAATCAGCGGCCATGGCGACAAGAAGCGCTTCACAGTACGTAAAATCTCCGACGGCGTCGGCGTTGAGCGTATCTTCCCCCTCGAATCACCCTTCATTGAATCGATCACTACCAACAAACTTGGTAAGGTTCGTCGCGCCAAGCTGTACTACCTGCGCAAACTCACAGGTAAGAAGGCCCGTATCAAGGATCGCTACGCCAAGAAGGCGAAATAATCGGCTCTTTTCGAAAATTCAAGGCGTTGCCCCAAACCGGGTTGCGCCTTTTTTCGTTGTCTATGTGGAGGATTTTTGCTATTTTTGTCGCGCGGAGCGCGAATAGCAAAAGCCGAGGAAATCGAGATTAATCGGGATTAATCGGGATGCTCTCGAGAATCCCGAGATGCTCGAGATGCTCGAGATAAAATAAAGATTGAATTAAATAAGAGATATAATGTCAAAGAAAGCATTGTTGATTATCCTTGACGGATACGGAATAGGCGATCACAAGAAGGATGACGCCATCTTCAACACCCCCACGCCCTTTATGGACAAGCTCATGGCCGAGTGCCCTCACTCTGAGCTTCAGGCCAGCGGAGAGAACGTCGGTCTGCCCGACGGTCAGATGGGCAACTCAGAGGTAGGTCACCTCAACATCGGTGCCGGCCGCGTCGTTTATCAGGATCTTGTGAAGATCAACCGCGCCATCGCCGACGGTTCATGGAAGACCAATCCTGAGATCGTCAGCGCCTTCAGCTATGCACGCGACCACAACGTGCCCATCCATTTCATGGGTCTGACCTCGTCGGGTGGCGTTCACTCGTCGCTGGATCATCTCTACGCGCTGTGCGACACCGCCAAGGAGTATAATCTGAGCCAGGTTTACCTGCATTGCTTCATGGACGGCCGTGACACCGACCCGCGCAGCGGAGCCGGTTTCCTGCGCGAGGTGCAGGAGCACTGCGATAAGTCGGCCGGTAAGATCGCCACGGTCTGCGGCCGTTACTACGCCTGGGACCGCGACAAGCGCTGGGAGCGCGTCAAGGAAGCCTATAACCTTCTCGTATATGGCGAGGGCAAGCAGACCGACGACGTCGTAAAGGCTGTCGAGGAATCGTACGCCGACGGCGTTACCGACGAGTTTATCAAGCCCATCGTCAACGACACCGTCGACGGACGCATCGGCGCCGGTCACGTTGTGATCTTCTTCAACTACCGCAACGACCGCGCCAAGGAGCTGACCACCGTGCTTACCCAGCACAGCGAGGACGGCATGAACCCCATCCCCGACCTGCAGTACTACTGCATGACTCCCTACGACGACTCGTTCAAGGGCGTGCATATCCTCTTCCCCAAGAGCGACGTCCCCGACACGCTGGCCGAGTATCTGTCGAAGAACGGCAAGAAGCAGCTGCACATTGCCGAGACTGAGAAGTACGCTCACGTCACCTTCTTCTTCAACGGAGGCCGCGAAGAACCCTTCCCCGGCGAGGACCGCATTCTGGTGCCCAGCCCCAAGGTGGCTACCTACGACCTGCAGCCCGAGATGAGCGCACCCGAAGTAACCGACAAATTGGTTGACGCCATCGACAGCGACAAGTACGACTATATCGTCGTGAACTTCGCCAACTGCGACATGGTAGGTCACACCGGCGTATATACAGCCATCGAGAACGCCGTTGCCACGATCGACAAGTGCGTGGAGCGCGTCGTGACCGCCGCCAAGGCTCACGGCTACGAGAGCATCATCATTGCCGACCACGGCAACGCTGACCATGCCCTCAACGCCGACGGCACGCCCAACACCGCTCATTCGCTCAATCCCGTGCCCTTCATCTATATCGGCTCGCACCGGGATGCCAAATGCGAGAACGGCCGTCTTGCCGACGTCGCTCCCTCGCTGCTGCACCTCATTGGTCTTGGCCAGCCTGCCGACATGACCGGGCATAACCTTGTAGAATATTGATTATGAACCTCAAAGCTCTCCTCCTGGGATTTGCTCTCCTCGGCGCCGCAGTCGCCGGGGCCGAGCATCTCGTGCTCCTGACTACCAACGACACCCACAGCAATATCGATTTCGATGACCATAGCCGCGGCGGTATCCTGCCCCGTAAGGCCATAGTAGACTCCGTCCGCAAGGCCGAGAAGAATGTCCTGCTCATCGACGCCGGCGATATGGTCCAGGGTACCCTCTATTTCAAATACTTCAAGGGAGATGTGGAATATCCGCTGTTCAATATGATGAACTACGATATCCGCATCCTCGGCAACCATGAATTCGACAACGGCCTCGACGAACTCGCCAGGTACTGGAAGGACGCCAAGGCCGACCGGCTCTCGGCCAACTATGATTTCAGCCGCACGAAGGCCGCGCGGCTATTTAAGCCATATGTGGTGAAGCGCGTGGCCGGCAAGAAAATCGGCTTCATCGGCATCAACATCGATCCCGAAAGCCTGATAGCCCGCGCCAACTGCAAGGGAATGGTCTACAGTGATGCCATCGACAAGGCCAACGAATGGGCCGAGTACTTGAAAAAGAAGGAGAAATGCGACCTGATCGTCGCCGTGACCCATATCGGTTACAAAGGTGAGAACGGCCGCAAGGGTGACATTGATCTGGCCCGAGAGTCCAAATATATCGACATCATCGTCGGCGGTCACAGCCATACGTTTGTCGACCCCAAAACTCCGGAACTGACTCCCTATTGGATCAGCAACGCTTTGGGCAAGCGTGTTCTGGTGACTCAGACCGGCAAGTACGGCCGCAATGTGGGCTACATCAATATCGATCTCGACGATATCGCGTCGCATAAGTTCGACTATGAGTATATCCCCGTCACCGACCGCTTCTCGCCCGACGCCTACGACAAGGAGATTCAGGCTTTCTTGGAGCCTTACCGCGCCAAGGTGGACAGTATCAACAACGAGCCTGTGGGCTGGAGCATGGGCGAGTATGCCAACTCCCGGGGCCAGGGGCCCTTGGCCAACTGGACGGCCGACATGGGAATGTGGATCGGCATGCAGGCCGCCGACAGCCTCCTGGCTGCGGGACATGATGTCGGACCGGTCGACTTCGCGTTGATGAACGTGGGCGGCATCCGCCAGACCATGCCCAAGGGAATGGTTTCGGAAGGATTGATACTCAGTATGTTCCCGTTTGGCAACAAGATGATGCTGATCCGCGTCAAGGGCAGCGACACCATCGCCACGATGGGCATAGTCGCCCCCAAGGGTGGCGAGGCTGTCAGCGATGAATTGCGCGTCGTGACCGACGGTAACGGCAACGTGCTCCACGTCGTGCTGAACGGCAATGAAATCGATCCCGACAAGCAGTACACGGTTTGCACCATCGACTATATTGCCGAGGGTAACGACGACATGACGCCTATGGCCCGGCATGAACTGCTGTGGCAGGACACGGCGGAAATCGGTGTGCGGGTGCTGCAGTATATGCGGCATATGACATCGTTGGGTATCGCGGTCGATCCGGATCCGGAACCCCGTTTCATGAAGAGCATCGAATGCTTGAAGAACCAGTAGTAAGATGACACGTACTATAATACGGGAGGCCGTCGCGGTGCTTATGGCACTTGCGGCGGCCTCCTGTGGCAATGTACGTAGGGAAGTGCCTGCGGCGCCGGTAGCTGTAGAGCGTCAGGATCTGACCGCCGAGGCCCGGCGGTGGGCCGACTCCATAGCCGCCGGGATGGACACTGCCCGGCTCGCCGCTCAGCTGATAATGCCTGCGGTATATGCCAGCGACGATCTCTGGACATTACGCCAGGTCAAGGAATATGCCGACATGGGCATAGGGGGCATTGTCCTGCTGAAAGGCACCTCCGGACAGGCGCGCGTGCTTGCCGACAGCATGATGCGTGCTTCGCGGGTCGCCCCCTTTGTGGCCATCGACGCCGAGTGGGGACTGAATATGCGGCTTGTCGATGCCCCGCGGTTTCCGGCCAACGGTAATCTGTCGTCGCATGTCGAGGACCAGCTGATGTATGATTATGGCCGGGAGGTGGCGCGCGAGTGTCGCCAACTCGGCATCAACATGGTGCTTGGACCAGTCTTGGATGTAGGGGAGGGGAACCACTTCCTTGGTGTGCGCAGTTTTTCGGGCGATGTCGGCAGGGTGTCCGACCTTGGCCTGAGCTATGGCCGCGGACTGGCCGACGGCAATGTCATAGCCGTTGCCAAGCATTTTCCAGGACATGGCTCCGTGCGTATGGATTCTCACCGCGGCAAGGGGGTAATCGAGGGGAGTCTGCAGCGGCTCGACACGGTCGACCTGGTGCCTTTCCGCAACTGGGTGGATGCCGGAATGACAGCCGTGATGGTAGGGCATCTGGCTGTTCCGGCAATCGATTCGCGGATGCTGCCGGCAGCTGTGTCTCCGACTGTTATCAGGGATCTGCTGCGTGACGATCTCGGTTTTGGAGGTCTTGTGTTGACCGATGCGCTCAACATGTTAGGGGCCGAGGGGAGAGGCGCTGCCGATGCTGTCGCCGCCGATGCTGATATCATCGTCGCGCCGGCGCGGACCGCCGATGAGGTCGATAACCTGGTAAGTGCCGTCCGTAGCGGACGGCTTACGCTCAACGGACTGCGCGGCCATGTCCGCCGAATCCTTTTTTACAAATACCTGCTGCGCGATGATGCAGCCCCGCATGCAGCGGAAGCTTTGCGCACATCTGCGACCGATTCACTGCGCAATTCGCTCCTCCACTAAGGTCTAAGGCACACTATGCTGCCATAGTATATCATAGCAACATTTAAATTTAGAAAAAGTATCATTAGTGTCCACTAAAAAATCATAAGAGCACCTTGAAATTAAGTAACGATGCCTGATGGTCGGAAGGCTCAGAGAGCTGCCAGGCGGGCAAGGTATTTGCCCAGGATGTCAAACTCGAGGTTGACTTTCGTGCCCGGTTCAATGCGGTGAAAATTGGTGTGTTCGTGTGTATAGGGAATGATTGCGTTCTGGAATCCGCAAATCAGCTCATCCTCGCCGTTCGCGCCTTTGCAGGGTTCGGTTGTGGGATTGCAGACAGTCAGACTGACACCATTGACTGTGACCGATCCCTTGTCGACCACCATATATCCGCGGTGCGCCAGTTCGCGTGGCACGAGGAACCGGAAAGTATAGTACCAGCTGCCGTCGGCTTCGCTGACTTTGGTACACTCGGCAGTCTGGTCGACATGGCCCTGGACGATGTGGCCGTCGAGGCGGCCGTCGATTTTCATGCTGCGCTCCACATTGACGAGGTCACCGACCTTGAGCTGGCCAAGATTGGACCGGTCGAGAGTCTCGCGGATCGCTGTTACGGTGTACG